>DASQWQ010000173.1:0-4606 GCA_035640175.1 Rubrobacter sp.
TGCCCTCTCTGTGGTGGATCTTCACGACCTACTTCTGGGTCGCCTTCCCTGCGTTCGGACTGCTAACAAGTGGCATAGCGGCTCTTAGTGAGGGCAGGCCTGTCCGGGTCTCCGAAGAGGAGCGGGAGCGGGAGTTGCTGGAGGCGATCCAGGAGAGCGGTGAGATCTCGGCCGCTGCGGCAGCGGCCGAGAACCTCGTTGAGGGTCGCCGAGGCCGACTGGAGGCTCAAAGAGCTGGCCGAGAACGGCCATCTCGAGGTCAGGGCCAGAGACGGCGCCATCTTCTACGCGTTGTGGGGGAACGGGCGGGAGATCGGGCGGCGGATCGAAGGTTCGACGTGAGCACCGGCCGGGTTCACGAGCGCGCTTTTCGGGACGGCGTGTTCGGACTCGGGTCGCAGGCACGCCGGCGGAGGGCGAGCGATGACGGCGTAGTGTGGAGTATCGTGGATCGAACCTTCTCCCGTTAGACAGGAGAGTAAGATGGCGCAGGTAATCGGCGGCAGGTACACGGCGCGGATGGACGAGCCGTTCGCGGTTTTCATCATCGGGATGTGGCTTCCGCTTCACAAAGGTCCTGCTGCCATCGACCGCCGGGTGATTCGGGCGAGGTCTAGCGAGGTTCCTCACAACGTCCCTACTGTTCAACCCGATTAGGAGATTATGCTCATGGTCTAGATCGGGCCCGGTCGTAGAGAAGGGCCGAGGCTGCTCATAAGCCTTGGCCAATCCCGCACTAGACTGTCCCAAAACCATCGTAGCGAGATCAGAGCAAGGAGGAAAAATGGCGTTCAACACTGACAGGCGCACGGTGGACCTGTCTGCTTTCCCGGACCTGGTGGTCATCTACCTGGGGATGCGGGTCAACAAACTTAGAGGGCTTAAGACGCTCCTTCGCTTCGGACCCAAGATCGCAAAGTCGGTCGCAGATCAACCGGACGGACTGCTCTTGCACGAGAACATGATCTTCTCCGTTTTGCCTCCCCATGGTGGCATGCGCCAGTACTGGCAGGACTTCGAGTCCCTGGAGAGATGGGCGCGCTCGCTGCCGCACAAGGAGTGGTGGGCGAACTTCGTGCGCGACACGGGGGGCACGGGGTTCTGGCATGAACTGTACTTCATGCGTGGCGGGATGGAGGCAGTCTACCTCGACATAGCAGACCACCCCCTCGGCTTCCTGAACTTCGCGCCCGCTGAGCCCGCGAGGGGAGCCATGTTCTCAGCTAGGAGTCGCCTGAAGGCGGGAGCTGAGACCAAGGTGGCTGGGCCAGTGAGCGAAGATGAGCTATACGATCGGGGATGAAGCTGCACGGTCGTCGTCGCAGGTGTCCTTAGTCTTCCGCCTCCGGCGACTCCGAACGTCTGGGATTCACTCTCTTGGGCAGCGCGGGAGTGTGGCGCCAGCGGGGGCGTCCTCGCGACCGACTCCGTGTCGGCGAACTCCGATTGGGACAACGCGACTACGCTTCAACGTCAAGCTTGCGCCGGGCTAAACAAACCTTCGCTGAAAAAACCTCGTGAGAGCCCTAGCGCCCCCACCTCCCTCTACCAGGATTCTATACAGTGAGCACTGAGGTCCCATAATGCTAAAGACTTTCGTCCCAGTAGTCGGGTTTAGGCCCTCACCTAACGGGAAAAGATTGCCGCTGTGCACTCGTTGGGCAAATTGTTTCCTTACTTGAGACCCTACCGCTGGCACGTGCTACTTGTCGTGTTATGCGCCTTAGGAGCCACGGCGATGATGCTGGCTGGGCCATGGCTGATCCGGGACCTGGTCCGGATCATCGCCGCCGAGAGCCAGGGTGGCGGCTGGAAGGAGGCGGTGGGACCGGTCTCTTGGCTCACGCTCGGTCTGGTAGCATCCTTTTTGCTGCGGGCCGCCTTTCTGTTCTTGATGGGCTACGTCGCCCACATCGTGGCCTGGAGCTACGTGCGCGACCTCACAGTCGCCCTCTACGAGCACCTCCAGCGCCAATCGCTTGGCTACTACGGCGACCGCCAGACTGGGGAGCTGCTAACTCGTCTGAGCAAGGATACCGCGGACATGGAACCGTTCATGGCCCACGACGTCCCCGACATCATCGTAAACGTCTCAATGCTCCTCGGCATCTCGGCGATCCTCTTCAGCCTCGACCCTGCGCTAGCGGCGCTGACGTTGGTCCCGCTGCCCCTCTTGGCCTTCTTCGTCGTGAGGTTCAGCGACCGGATGCACGAAGCGTTCACGCGTGCCCGGGAGCACTATGGCGCCCTGTGCGCTCTGCTCCAGGACAACCTCTCTGGGATGAAGGAGATTCAGGTCTTCTCACGGGAGGCGCGCGAGAAGAGGCGCGTGCGGGGTCAGGCGCAGCGACACACGCGAGATAGGCTTAAGGCCAACAAGCTCGAGGCTCTGTGGACCCCGGGCATCGAAGTTATCGCCGGGGCCGGCACCGTGATCGTGGCGTGGTTCGGGGGCCGGGCGGCACTGCAGGGTGCGCTGCCGGTCGAGGATTTAGTGGCCTTCGTCCTCTACCTCGGCCTGTTCTACCAACCGCTCAGGCTGCTGGCGCGTACGAGCGAGGGCTTCCAAGAAGCCAGGACCGGTGCCCAGCACGTCTGGGAGGTGCTGGACGTACAGCCCGACGTGGTCGACCCGCCGGAGGGAGTGGACTCCGGCCGAGTCCGGGGGCAGGTTCACTTCGAAGGCGTGGACTTCGAGTATGAGTCAGACCTCCCCGTCCTCAATAACGTCTCCTTTGAGATCAAGCCCGGGCAGACACTCGCCTTGGTTGGACCGACAGGCGCCGGCAAGAGCACCATTGTCAGCTTGATCCCCCGTTTCTACGACCCCAAGCGGGGGCGGGTCCTGATCGACGGCATAGACATTAGTGAGATGCGCCTGGCTTCCGTGCGCCGCAACGTCAGCATGGTCTTGCAGGATACATTCCTCTTCGCCGGTACGGTAAAGGAGAACCTGCGCTTCGGCAACGAGAGAGCCTCAGACGAGGAGATCGTCGCGGCGGCCAAGGCAGCCAACGCCCACAGCTTCATCGAGGCGTTGCCGCGAGGGTACGACACGCGCGTGGGCGAACGCGGAGTCAGGCTCTCGGGCGGGCAGAAGCAGCGTCTCTCCATAGCGCGAGCAATCCTTAACGATGCCCCTATCCTCATACTCGACGAGGCTACCTCTTCGGTCGATACCCAGACCGAGGAGGAGATCCAGAAAGCGTTGCACGAACTGATGCAGGAGCGGACCGCGATCGTGATCGCCCACCGGCTCTCGACGGTTCGCCACGCCGATCTCATCGCTGTCTTGGAGGGAGGTAGCATCGTGGAGTTAGGCACTCACGAGCACCTAATGCGATGCAAAGGACTCTACCGCAACCTCTATGATCGGCAGTTCGGCGCCGCTGCCTAGAAGTGATCGTGGCCCTGGGGATCGTGGGCGCCCTCACTGACGGCGTGGGGCTCGCCGCCTACCTGGTCTTTCCCCTAGGCTTCCTCATCGTCATCCTTGGCAAGGCGTAACTGTTCACCGAGAACACGGTGACGCCGGTGACCGTGGCGCTAACCGACCCTAGGGCCGTGCTTAACATGCTGAGACTGTGGGTGGTGGTTTTTTATCGTCAACATCCTCGGCGCCACGTTGTTCTCGGCCGTGATCGTCTACGGGCACGTCCTCGAGCCCAGCACTCCGCGGATCCTGTTCGAGGAGGTCTCTCACAAGGCGCGGTACGGCTTCGGCCGCGTACTCCTTAAGACCATCTTTGGCGGCTGGCTCGTGGCGGCCTTCCAGGACACCATCTCTCAGTTTCGAACCTTCTTCGTCTTCTCCCTAACGTTTTTGATCCAGGCGGCCGGGCTCACACACTGCATCGCGGGCACGTCCGAGTTCCTCATACGTGTCTTCTCCGGCGAGGAGAGCTGGGCGGAGTACTTCGGCGGATTCCTGTGGCCAACCATCTTCGGTAACATCGTCGGCGGGGTGGTCCTGGTCACGCTGCTGAACTACGGGCAGGTGATGGGCTCCAGGGCGAAGATGATCCTATCGGGGGTCACGGATCGGCGGGACTAGAGGAGACCGAAGGCTGGCTTCGAGTTCCGAGACATGCGTCGCAGGCGGCCCCCGCCGACCTCGTAGCGAGCTGCGGAGCGCTCGCGGCTGCTCCACTGTGGCAGGTAGTGCGGAGCCCAGCGACGCTCGTCCAGTACGTCAGCGTCGAACGTATCCTCGAACTCGAGCTCGTAGCGCGTCATCCTCAGGAGTGCCGCTCCATGCCATCTACACGACACGCCGACGCCGCTGACGCTGCAAGCCAATCTTCGAGAATACCCTTCTACGCACTCGCGTGGAAGAAGTTCACAGGGGATAAGCCCGCCCAATCGCTCCTATCCGTACCGGGACATCGGCGGCTCAATCCACCTTGCCCAAGATGATGACCTCCTTCTCGGTGTCCCAGTAGAGCGTGTCCGCGTCGTGGATAAGATCCCGCAAGACCTTCGCGTCGTCTGCTGTGGGCATGATCAGAGCCTCCTCGGCCCCGTTGTCCAAGATCAACTGGTAAGAGAACTTGCCGTTCTGCAGAGGTCCCTGGTAGCTCCAGTTGGCGTGGACGTCGGTGATCTG
>DASQWQ010000174.1:0-3005 GCA_035640175.1 Rubrobacter sp.
GGGGCGGTTGTCGTGGTAGGAGTTAGGGCATCGAAGCAGCCGCCAACACACCCACCTTCCCAACGTATTCGCTTGATGGCTGGCCAAGACGGGTAATAGGAGGGAAACTGTAAAAGGGAGACAATATGCTAGAGCAGCCAACCGTTAAGTGCCCATCCTGCGAAAGCGATATACGGGCTGCCGACGAAAGCGACCTTGTGAATGTCCTACAAGAGCACCTCTACGAAGAGCACGCCCTGCAAATGCCACGCGAGAGGGTCCGCGAGAACATCTCCGCCCAGCTGAAAGATTTCGACGGCTACAAAGCCCGTCCCATCAGCGGGGCCTGATAGACGGTTCAGCCGCGCGGGAGGGAATATCGGCGGGGGAGGGCGCCGTCATGGTGGGAGCGTCCGAATGCCACGGAGTCTGTAATAGCATGTCGACCAACCCAGAGGAGGTCGCACGTCGATGGTGACGGTCGTGGCGGTCCTGGCCGTCGCCGTGGCGGCGGGGGCCGTCATCCAGGGCTCTATAGGATTCGGATACGCCCTCATAGCGGTGCCGGCGATGGTGCTGCTGTTGCCGTGGGCCGTACCCGTCACGCCCCTCTTCCTGGCCCTCCCCATGACCCTCCTCATGAGCGCGAGGGAATGGCGTTCTATCGACCTGGGCGGCTTCGCTCTGATAACCGCCGGGCGCCTGTTCGGCACGGTCGCCGGCGTCGTGCTTTTGGTCTTGACGCCGAAGGGCTACCTCTCGGTGCTCACAGGGCTACTGATCTTGACGGCGGCACTCGGGAGCTTCCTCAAACCAACCTTCGAGGTGAACAAGCGTACCCGGCTTGCCGGCGGCGTGGCCTCCGGTGTCGTGGGCACCGTGGCGGCACTCGGTGGGACGCCGCTGGCGCTCGTGTACCAGGACCGCTCGGGGGCAGAGCTGCGCTCGACTCTGGCGATCTCCTTCGTCGTTGGCATCGCGATGTCGCTTGTGGGCTTGGGGCTGGCAGGGCAGGTCGAAGGAAGGCAGGTCATCTTGGCCCTCCACCTGCTCCCCTGCATGCTGGTTGGCCTCTGGGTAAGCCGGTGGGTGGTCGAGCGCCTCGATGAGCGCTGGCTGCGCCCCGCAGTGCTGACCTTCGCGGCGGCTGCCGGGCTTGTGATCATTCTTCTCGGATCCTAAAGGCGGCGTAAACCTCGGCGTCCAGCGATCTTCGGGTTATGAGCCCGACGAGCTACCAGACTGCTCTACCTCGCGTCGCCCCGTGAGGAGCCACTCACTTCACAGTCATCTTAGGCTAGGAGGGGGCGCAGGCGGGGTGACGTCACGTGCCAAGGAGACTTGTGATCTTACCCTCAGAATGTCTGCCCCACAGGATGTGAGGGAAAGGATGGCGAGGACCTTCAGCGTGGACACCAGGGTTTCCCCTCTTCGCTGCTTGCTAGAGCGCGTTATGAACTTGGGTGAAAACCGCACTGGAATGTGGTTTCTCCGGTTGACTCGGTCTCGCGCAGCCTTCCGTTTTCCGACTACCTAAGCCGTTCCTGTTCGAGTTCATAACAGCCTCTAGGGGGAGGGCGGCGAGGGAGAACGGCGCTACGCTCGCCGGCGATGAGGGGTCAGGGCGCTTCTCGCACGAGTTGGTCAGGGGCGAGTACCGCATGAGGGGGCAAACGGTGGTGGTCACCATAACGGACAAGCACTGGCTGCTGCCTTGGCCCGTCGTGGAGGTCCGCTTGAGGGAGCTCTTGGCCTCGGCGTAGGGGAAGCGGGGTCTGACCACGGTAAACTCACACCGCTATGGTTGTCGTACTCGAGGGGAAACGTTGCGCGAGGAAGTACTGAGGGATCTAGCAAGACGGGCGGCGACGGACCCTGGGTTTCTCAAGCAGACGAGAAGAGATCTCGAAGGCACGCTCGTGGGGTGCGGTTACGACCTTACGCGCGAGGAGCTCCGGTTGGTGGATGACCTCCAGCGTCGGACCGCTTCAATGAGCGACGAGCAACTCGCCCTTACGCTGGCCAGTGACCTCCGAGAGCATGCCGGCAGTCCTCCGGCACGACCCTCCTTCCCGAGGTGGCGCGGTTCGGAACCTGCAAGACCGGCCCGGCACGGGGCTGACGGTAGCGGGGACATGATGTGGACCCACGTCGTACAGGTGATGAGCGTAAGGAGGTTACCAGGCCGCTCCACCATGCGTCTCGAGAGAGTGGGTGGACGCCAGTTGGGACAACGCAGGGCATATTCTTCCGGGCAGTAATCGAAGTAAGCGGCGAACTAGGGGTGCAAGTAGCACTTTAATCACACAAGAGGTTGGCACTCTCGAAGCCCGCCGCGTGCGAGTCGGGAAGGCGATACACCGGTCTGCCCCAGCCGCTGTCTGGGCTAGGGCCTGTCGATGAATCGCTTCGAGGGAGTCGGAGCTCCCTGAAAGGAGCCTCCTGACAACGTACAAAAGCCGAAAATCGGTGCTCTTGGGAGTCCGTTCGTCCCTATTGTGACTCGTGTTCGTCAGACACATTCTAGGCGAACCCAGTTATGGCGACGACGGCGGGGCGAGGGATATCGCCGTCGGGCCAGGTGCTGGTCGGTTCGTCTTTGCTCTCGCTCTCCTCACCGGGGTGCTGAACGGATAGGAAGAGGGTCTTGCCGTCGGGGGTGAAGTACGGTCCGGTGAGCTCGGACTCGACCGGGCCGCTGGCGAACTGGAAGACGTCCCCACCGCTCGCGCTGCTCACCTCGCTAGGCATGATGAACGCCCCGTTGTTCTTGAAGGTCTTGTAGATGCCGGAGTTGAGGCTGTCGCTGGAGATGTCCGTGACCACCCAGAGGTTGCCTGCACGGTCGAAGGCCAGGTTGTCGGGGGAGGCGAAGCCGGTCTGGGGGCCGCCGGCGGCGAAGACCTCGTAGGTGAACTCTGTCGCCTCGGGGTTGTCGTCGGCCTCGGTGATGCGCAGGATCTGGCCGTAGAAGTTGCCGTGGAGCTCGTTGTTGGTTAAAGCGCAGTAGACCTGCCCGCTCTCGG
>DASQWQ010000175.1:0-22147 GCA_035640175.1 Rubrobacter sp.
CCGCTCCCGCTCTCTTCGAGGCCCCTCATCACATCCATACGCCAACCAATCTTCCGATCTAAGCCTGCCACCTTCGATAGGTGCCTAGAGTTTGAAGTCCCTGAGCCCTTCTATCTATTTCATCCGCTCGTAGGTCGTCCTGCGGATCATCTCATATACGCAGAGGAAAGACACATAAAGTCGCTACAAGAATAACGCGCAATCGACACCGCGCCCCCGTACCGGACTGCACGAGGGAGCTCATCACTTTCAACGCCAACGTTTGTATATGCGCAGGCTATCGAAGATTTGCTGTAGGAGAGCCTTCCGAACCCATGGGCGAACGCAAGGTTGGTCCCGACGAAACGTTTGTCGGAAGCGGCCCACGGCACTCAAGTGCGGCAAATGATCACGAATACGCCACAAAATGCGGGTCAAGGCGGTGCGCAGCGGTCGCCGAAGGAACGCCGAGGCTGGCTATGAAGCAGAAGGCCGCAGGTTCGAGTACTGCCTAGCTCGCTACTGAAAGGTGCTGTTTTGCAGGTAAAACGTAGTTGGGTCACGCTCTTTGTCCGGCCCTTCATCTGCTCGATGCCACCCTGCAATTCGAAGCCACCTTCTCCCGCGACCATACCGGCAGGAGGGGCCGTTGGGGGCATCGTGGGAGCGGGCCAAGATCTACAAGGCCAGGGTTGTTTGGCGGCGATGAGATGGCGGTTGAGGCTGGGCGAGCATTTAGATACGCTATAGTACGAATGCACCTTGGCCTGCTTGCCACTGAGGAGATCTTGTAGGCAGGCTGTAGGCAGAATCGAGGTGAGGGATTTGCACTCACATGGACGCTATCGCGCGGGTATCGACATCGGTGGGACGTTCACAGATCTCGTCCTGATCGACGATGAGACCGGCAAACAGGCTGTCGGCAAGATCCTGACCACTCCGCACGACCCGTCTGACGCTGTCGAGGAAGGGCTCAGAGATCTGCTCGAGCGGGAAGGCGTCGAAGCATCCGGGCTGAAGACGATCATTCACGGCACGACGCTGGTCACCAATGCCCTGATAGAACGCAGGGGCGCCAAGACCGCGCTTTTGACCACAGAGGGCTTCCGGGATGCCATAGCCATAGGCACGGAACACCGCTACGACATGTACGACATCTTCCTGGAGAAGCCCGAGCCGCTGGTGCCGAGAAGCCTGCGTTACGGGATCAGAGAGCGCGTACTGGACGATGGCTCCGTTATGCGCCCGCTCGACGAGGAGCAGGTACGCTCGGTCGCAGACGAACTACGAAGGCGCGAAGTCGAGGCTGTCGCCGTAAGCTTTTTGCACTCTTTTCGCAATCTGACGCACGAGCTGAAGGTCCGGGAGATCCTGGCCGAGGAGACGCCGGAGGTGATAGTCTCGCTCTCCTCCGAGGTCGCGCCTGAGATCCGGGAGTACGAGCGGACCTCGACAACGGTGTGCAACGTCTACGTCCGCCCGCTGGTCGAACGCTATTTGCGGAGGCTAGAGGAGCGGCTGCGAAATCTTGGCTTCGACGGTTCGCTGTACATCATGCTCTCGAACGGCGGCACGGCCAGGTTGGAAACCGCTGCTCGCTTTCCGATCCAGCTTCTAGAGTCCGGCCCTGCGGCGGGCGCTCTTGCCGCTGCCTACTACAGCAGGGAGCCGGGTTTTCCCAAGGTTCTCTCGTTCGACATGGGGGGCACGACGGCGAAAGCCTGCCTTATAGAGGGAGGGGAGCCGCTGACCACCAGCGAGTACGAGGTCGCCCGAGTCTACCGGTTCAAGAAAGGCTCGGGCTTGCCGGTAAAGACCTCCGTTATCGAGATGATCGAGATCGGAGCCGGAGGCGGAAGCATCGCGCACATCGACTCCTTGGGTCTGCTCAAGGTCGGGCCGGAGAGCGCCGGTGCCGAGCCGGGGCCGGTGTGTTATGGTCGCGGCGGCGAGGAGCCAACTGTGACCGACGCCGACTTGATCCTTGGATACCTCGACCCTGAGTTCTTCCTCGGCGGGCGGATGGAACTAGACCGCGAAGGAGCTTCGAGGGCGGTCGAAGAGAAGATTTCGCGCCCGCTCGGCCTCGACGCTGTCAAAGCAGCCTGGGGCATCCATCAAGTCGTCAACGAGAACATGGCCAACGCGGCCCGGATTCATGCGATCGAGAACGGCAAAGACCCGCGGGGGTACCCTCTCTTCGCCTCCGGCGGGGCCGGTCCGGTCCACGCTTACCGTGTCGCACGCACTCTGGGCGTTCCCGGTTTCATTGCTCCCTTGGGCGCGGGCGCGGCCTCGGCATTCGGTTTTCTGTGCGCTCCGCTGGCTTTCGACTTCGTGCGCAGCCTCTATGGCCGCCTGGACGAACTCGACTGGTCAGAGACAAATGGGCTGCTCGAAGATATGGAGGAAGAAGGGCGAGAGCTTCTGCGCGCATCTGGCGTGGCGGACGCCGAAATCGAGACGCGTCGCCTTTGCGAGATGCGCTACGTCGGGCAGGGACACGAGGTGACAGTGGAGTTGCCCGTCGGCACGCTTGGTTCCGATGATGCCGATCAGCTGAAAACGCTCTACCGCAAAGAGTACCGGCGGCTGTACGGGCGGGAGGGGCCGGATGTCCCTCTGGAGACGATCACCTGGCGCCTCGAGGTCGCTGCCCCCCGACCGACGATACATCTCGACGGGAAAGAGAGCACACCGCGTCCCCTAGACCAAGCACAGAAAGGCACGCGGGAGATTTATCTCCCCGAAGAGGAAGATTTCCGGACGGTTCCAGTCTATGACCGTTACCGCCTCGATCCGAGCGTTACTCTCGAAGGGCCGGCGGTCGTTGAGGAACACGAATCCACCGTTCTCCTCGGACCTGGGTGCAGTGCTGAGGTAGATCAGGTGCGAAATTTGATCGTGAGGTGGGAGACGTGACGCAGAAGCGACTCGACCCTATCGTGCTTGAAGTCCTCTGGAATCGTCTTGTCTCCGTCGTCGAGGAGCAGGCGCGGGCCCTGATGCGCACCTCCTTCACGAGCGTGGTCCGGGAAGCAGGCGACCTCTCCGCCGGAGTATTCGACCGCAGGGGCCGCATGGTCGCCCAGGCCGTGACGGGCACGCCTGGCCACATAAACGCGATGGCCACCTGCATCCACCATTTCTTGCGCGAGATCCCGGCCGAGACTTTGAAGCCGGGCGATGTGATGATTACCAACCACCCGCAGCAGACGGCCGGTCACCTCAATGACTTCACGGTGATCACCCCGATTTTCCACGACGGTACGCTCACTGCCTATTTCGGCAATTGCTGCCACGCCCTCGACGTCGGGGGGCGCGGCCTCGGGGCCGACGCACGCCAGGTCTACGAGGAGGGGCTCTTCGTGCCCGTAACCCGCCTTTTCATCCGCGGCGAGCCCAACGAGGAGCTCTTCCGGATCATCCGGGCCAACGTCAGGACGCCTTTCGAGGTCGTAGGGGACCTCTACGCCCAGGCCACGAGCAACGACGTCGGCGGCGCCCGGCTCGTCGAAATGGTCGAAGAGTTCGACCTCGATAACATCGAGTCGCTCTCGGACGAGGTCTGCTCCCGCTCCGAGCGCGCCACGCGGGAGGCTATCGCTGATCTACCTGACGGAGTCTACGAGAACGAGATCCAAGCCGACGGTTTCGACGAGCCGATCCGGCTTTGCGTCTCGATCCGGGTCGATGGGGATGAGATGTGGGTAGATTACGATGGCACCTCACCGCAGAGCGAGCGGGGCATCAACGTGGTCCTCAACTACACCGCCGCCTACACGACCTTCGGGATAAAGTGCGCGATAGTTCCGGAGATACCTAACAATGATGGTGGCTTCCGACCCATCCACGTCAGTGCCCCCGAAGGCAGCATCCTCAACGCGCTCCACCCCGCTCCGGTCGGCGCTAGGCACATCGTCGGCCACTTCCTGCCGGGCGTGATCCACGGCGCCCTGGAAGGGGCGATACCGGAGAAGGTGCTTGCCGAAGGAGCGGCCAATCTGTGGAACACCCAGATCTCCGGCCAACGAGAGAACGGCGAGCCCTTTACCTACGTATTCTTCTCGGGAGGAGGCATGGGGGCGCGCCCCAACAAGGATGGGCTCTCGGCGACAGCCTTCCCGAGCGGCATCCGCGGTGTCCCGGCGGAGGTCATAGAGAGCATCTCCCCCGTCGTCATGCACAAGCGCGAGTTCCGTCCCGACTCCGAGGGAGCGGGGCGATACCGAGGCGGCTTCGGCCAGGAGATGGAGATAGGGGTGCGCGGCGATTCACCTTGGCTCCTCTCCGCAATGTACGACCGCAACGAGTTTCCAGCCCAGGGAATGCAGGGCGGCTCTCCCGGAAGTCCTGGCGCCGTGCGAATCGTTGACGGAGAAGACCTGCACCCCAAGCGCCAGCAGCGTATCCCCGCCGGGGGGCGGATCCTACTTGACCTGCCAGGCGGTGGGGGTTTCGGCTATGCTTGCAAGCGGGAGCCCGGAAAGGTCGCACGTGACGTCGAGGAAGGTCTCGTCTCGGTCGAGCGCGCCCGCGAGGTCTATCATGTTGCCCTGACGCAGGACCGGCACGGACGCTACGCTGTTGACGAGGAGGAGACCGTCCGTCTGCGCAAGGCTTGCCCCCATAGGCAAACACCTGTCGAGAAGCAAGATTGAGGAGCGAACCGTGACGTACGACGTGATCGTGGCCGGCCTGGGAGGTATGGGCAGCGCCACCGCCTACCAACTCGCCGGAGATGGCAGGTGCGTGCTCGGTTTGGACCTGTTCTCCCCCGACCGGCTCGCGGCCTGGGAGTAGCGATGGAGATCCTCGATGCGAGAGAGACCGAAGCCCGCCTGCCCTACCCGAAGCTGGCAGACTCTATCCGGGAAGTTATGGATGGAAGGCGAGAGGGGAAGCTGGATGCTCCCTCCCGGCTCGTCTTGCCCCTGCCTGAAAGAGGAAATCTCTTGGTGATGCCCGCGGCCGACGATGAATTGGCGATTACCAAACTGGTGACGGTCCATCCCGAAAACGCCGAGCACGAACTACCCACCATACAGGGGGAGGTGGTCGTGATGGAGGCAAGGACGGGGACACGACTCGGCATCCTCGACGGCGCCGCCGTCACCGCCAAGCGCACCGCCGCGCTCTCCCTGCTCGCCGCCCGGACCCTGGCTCCACGTCCCGATGGACCGCTCCTGATCGTGGGTGCCGGGACCCAGGCCCGCTCCCATCTCGAGGCCTTCCGTGAAGGCCTAGGCGTCTCGGAGGTCTTGCTGACCTCCCGCACTGTCGAAAGGGCCGTCTCCTTAGCGGAGCACGCGCGGAGCCTGGGCATGGAGGCTCGGGTCGTAGACGGTCCCGAAGAGGCGCTCGATGAGGTGAGCCTGGTAGTCACCGCCACGACCAGCCGAGAGCCGATCTTACCCGAAGAGATCCCGGACAACATCTTCGTCGCCGCGGTGGGCGCTTTCGACCCGGAGATGACCGAGCTACCGCCGGGACTGGTGGGAAGCTCCAGCGTGGTGGTCGATACGCTGGAAGGAGCCAGGGAGGAGGCTGGGGACCTGATCTGGGCCGAGCACACAGGAGCATTCGGTTGGGAAGACGCCACTCAGCTGGAGGATGCCCTCCTCTGGTCCGACAAGCCCGGAGGCACAATCGTCTTCAAGAGTGTCGGCCACGCCCTGTGGGACCTTGCCGCTGCCCGGACGGCCTTCGGGATTTGAACACACGGATCACAGTCAGCGCGGTCGATTACCACACGGCCGGCGAGCCGTTCCGCATAATCAGCGGCGGTGTACCAGCCATCTACGGGGACACCGTGCTCGATAAACGTCTGTACGCAATGGAGAAACTCGATGACATAAGACGGCTGGTCGTCAACGAACCTCGCGGCCACGCCGATATGTATGGCTGCTTCATAGCCGAGCCTGACGACCAGGGCGCGGACTTCGGCGCCGTATTCTTCCACAACGCCGGTTACAGTACCGCCTGCGGTCACGGCACTATAGCGTTGGCTACCTGGGCGCTGGAGAGTGGACTGGTTAGCGTGGTCGAGCCCGAAACCAGCATCGTCATTGACGTTCCGTCGGGACGTCTCGAATCCTTTGCCTCCATCGAGGACGGGCGGGTGGAATCGGTTTGCTTCCGAAACGTGCCGTCGTTTGTATATGAGGAGGGACTCTCGGTAACGACGAGTGTGGGCCAGATCGCCGTGGACATCGCATTCGGCGGCGCTTTCTATGCCTGTGTGGATGCACGGAAGATAGATCTCGGGCTGACGCCCGTCAACGTGGCGGACTTCATCAGCCTGGGACGCGAGATAAAAAACTCGATCAACGACGCACATGAGATCTCGCACCCCCTGGAACCGCGCCTGCGAGACATCTACGGCACGATATTCTTCGCCGAAACGGAGGGAGGGGGGCCGCTGCGACAACGGAACGTCACGATCTTTGCGGACGGCGAGGTAGACCGCTCGCCTTGCGGCAGCGGGACCTCCGCGCGTCTCGCTCTTCTCGACAACTCGGGAAGGCTCCTCCGGGGAGATACTCTCACTCACGAGAGCATCATAGGGACAGAGTTTGGGGGACGGGTTGTGGGCGAGACGCGGGTCGGCGAGTTCGACGCCGTGATCACCGATGTGAAAGGCAGCGCGTATCTGACCGGCTATCACCAGTTCGTGCTCCACAAAGACGACCCGCTCGGCACGGGCTTCCTGTTGCGTTGAGAGCCCATGACGGAACGGGAGCTGACACCCCACGACGAAGATCTCCTCTCCGACCATCGCAGTGAGGCGGCCCGCATGGCGATGAGGGCCATCTTGGAGATGGCGCGGGTTTCGGAAGCTCAGCGGCTCATAGATGTGCGTTCCGCCCACATTGATGGTTGTCTCTAGCACGGGCGGGTCGGCCTCGACTTCGCCGAACGCCTCACCTCCGCCGGGGGAAGGAGCGTCATTCCCGCCACACTCAACGTACGATCTCTGGACCTGCTCCACCCCGGTCTGTTCCGCGGCGATGAGGAGACGGCTCGTCTGGCGAGAAAGCTCATGGAGACCTACCTGGCGATGGACTGCGGCCGACCTGGACCTGTGCACCCGACCAGCTTCCCGATCGTCCCGGTCCAGGAGAGCACGTTGTCTGGACCGAGTCCAACGCCATCGTCTTCGCCAACTCCGTCCTGGGGGCACGCACCGACCGCTATGGTGACTTCCTAGACATCTGCGCGGCCGTCACCGGGCGCGTGCCTGACGTCGGACTGCACTGCAAGGCAAACCGCCGCGGACAGGTCCTGTTCGATCCGGGAAACGTTCTCGAACGCCTACTGCGCGAGGACGTACTCTACCCGGTACTCGGACGAAGTCGTAAGCGTCGACGCCACAGGGAACCCGGCAACGCTACGCACCGGTACCGACCAGATAACAGGAAAAGAGCATGGATGCTTCTAGAGTCGGTCGAGCTCCCTGTGCTGAAACTCTCTGGTCGGACGAAAGGGATTTTTGTCCGGAGATAGCCTACCGGTTAGGGTGTCCACGACGATCCGGCTGCCCGCCGCGCTTCCCATCACGCCGTGGCCGCTGTAGCCGGTGTTGACGTAGAGATCTTCTACCGGCGTCGGCCCGAGAAGCGGACGGTGGTCGGGGGTCATGGTGTACTGTCCAGCCTGCAGGATCCAGTTCGCCGAGCCTCGCTCCCACACCCCGCGCCAGAAAGGGGCCACCCGCGCGACGGAAACCGGGCTTTCCGGATCGAGCAGCCCGAGCGCAAAACCGTGGTCGGTGGGCAGGTCCTCGGCGGGCCGACCGGGGGGTTCGTCGGGATCGGTGTAGAGAAGGAACGCTCCCCGCAGCCCTGGTCGCCAGTGCGCGCCGGTGTCGTCGTCTATGGTCATGGGAGCGTCTTGTGGAACCTCCGGCACTTCGGGCATGGTCACTTTTTGCCGTCTGATAGCTTGCACCGGCAACTCTACCCCCGCGAGCGACGCCACATCTCCCGAGAACGGTCCGGCGGCTATCACCGCACGCCCGGTGGAGATCTCACCCTTGTTGGTCTCTACACCCCTGAGCCGCCCGCCTTCGACGCGCAGGCCCGTGACCCCGCAGCCGGTAACCACGTCGGCACCCGAAGACGCAGCGAACCCCAGGGTTATCTCCTTGGGATCTATGAATCCGTCACCTGCCCGGTAGCGCGCCGCCAGCACGTCCGGCGACACGTAAGGGAAGCGGCGCCGCACCTCCTCTCCGTCCAGGTGCTCGATGTCTCTCTGGCCCCACGTGTGTTGTTTTCGTACGAGATCCCGCTGCCAGCCCGCGCGAGCCGGGTCGGTGGTGCACCACAGGTATCCTTGGCGTTGCAGTCTCGAATCGTAGCGCGGCTGTCCCGTCACTTCGGAGAAGTTGGAGAGCAAATCCACCGACTCACGCACAAGCTCGAGTTCCTCGCGGTTGTCGAACTGTAGCCGGAACGCGCCGGTTGAGGCAGGAGTAGTCAGCGTGCACAGCGCCGCGCGGCGCTCTAGCAGCACCGGGCGCAGACCCGCCCGTGAAGCGTGGAACGCGGTCGCCGCACCCACTATTCCCCCGCCGATAATTACCAGTTCGGCGGCACGTGGTGGGCCTCTGACATACCTTACCGTGTCGGCCATCTCGTCCTCACTCCATCAACTGGAAGTCCATCCGGTAGCGGTCGGCGTTGAAGACGCCCGCCGCTTTCGCGCCGTCCACTGCCAGACCCACGCCGTTTACGAAGCTCGAGTCGTCGGAAACCAGGAACAGAGCAGCGCTGGCCACCTCTTCCGGGGCGGCCATCTTCGGGGTGGGACAGTTCGCCACTATGTGGCGAACGAACTCCTCGCGGTCGCCGTCGGGTTCGAGCCCGCTCCAGAGCAGCGGCGTGTCAACGGGTCCCGGACAGAGCGCGTTCACCCGGATCTTCTGGTCGGCATACGCTAGGGCTAGCGATTTCGTCAGGCCCATCACGCCGTGCTTGGCGGTAACGTACATGGGGTCTCCAGGGCGTCCGATCAGGCCGCCGTTGGAGGACATGTTCAGGATTATCCCACCGTCCGGGTTCTCCAGCAGGTGTGGCAGAGCGTACTTGCACCCCAGAAAGACACTCTTGAGATTGACCTCGATGACCCTGTCGAAGTCCTCTTCTGAGCGGTCTAGGATCGAGCCGAACATGCTTATGCCGGCATTGTTGAAGATGATGTCCAGCTTGCCGTACCTCTCGACGGCGCTGCTCACCAGCCGCCGGACCTCAAAGCCGGAAGTCGCGTCTGTACGCACGAAAGCCGCTTCGCAGTCCGCATCTATCTCCTCGGCTGCCAGCCTCCCTGCCTTCTCGTCCACGTCCGAGAGCAAGACCCGCGCCCCCTCCTGTCCGAACAGCCGCGCAGTCGCCAGCCCGATGCCGGAAGCAGCGCCCGTGATCACCGCCACTTTGCCGTCTAGCCGCATTCGCCTCACCTGCTTTCCTGGTCGAAGTTCGAGTCCGAAAATCTTCCGTCCGGCCGGATCATCCCCGTTCGAACCCACTTCACACCTATTTTGCATACTGTAAAATAATACGCTAACAGGTGTAGGTAAGGGAAAGGCACGCCAGAGGTATATGGGTCTGCTTTGGGTCCGCTGAACAGGGTCTAGCAAGCTCCGTACCCTTCATGCCCAAGTCTCTCGTCGGGAGAGGGTCGGACGCCGGTATGCTGCGGGCGAGGAGGTCGAGGACGCCTTGAGGGTGGTCGGTAGCCTCGCCAGAGAGGGATGTCTGGCGACAGTGGGCATGCTCGGAGTGTTCGCCACCGACGAGCGGCACATCCACGAAAGGTTGAACGAGTACAGGCGGGCTGTGGACGCTCTAGAGAAGCAGGGCCTGGAGGATTACCGGGTAGCGGTCAAGCTTACCGATCTCGGCCTCACGCTGAATAGAGAGCTGTGCCCGAAGAACCTCGAGGAGATCCTGCTCTACGCCAGGGATCGAGGCCGCTTTCTCGAGGTAGACATGGAAGAGTCACCCTTCGTCTCCGCTACGCTCGACATGGTGCTCGACACGCACGAGCGCCACGGAAACACGGGGGCAGTGGTGCAGGCCTATCTGAGACGCACCCTCGAGGACGTTCAGCGTCTCGTGGAAGCCGGGATCCCGGTCCGGCTGGTCAAGGGAGTATACGTGGAGAGCAGGGAGGGGGCGTACACAGGCTACGACATCGTCCGGGAGAACTACGTGCTCCTGCTGGAAGAGCTCCTGCGCGGTGGTATCTACGTTGGGATCACCACCCACGACGAGTACCTCATCTGGCACGCTCTGCGTCTGGTCCACCGGATGGGCCTCACCAAAGACCAGTACGAGTTCCAGATGATCATGGGTGTGCAGGAAGAGCTGCGGAGGATACTCGTGGAGGCGGGGCACAAGCTCCGGGGGACCGTGTTGTTCGGGAAAGACTGGTACGAATACTCGCTTCGCAGGCTGAAGGAGAATCCCAAGATCGCCGGCTACGTGACCAGAGACATGTTCGGAAGCCTGGCGCAGTTCGCCGGCCAGAGAACGGTTTTTGAGAGATAGCCGCAACTTGGTCACCGTCGTCTCCTCGACGCTCATCTTTACCTGCGCCGTTGCCCCGATCTCGGCGTAGGCGCTGCGGCGCAACGCCCCGGACATGCCGCGCCGAACCCATCATTAGCCGCTGGAGGTGCCATAAGTCCGGGTATTCCCATCCTCGAGCCTAAGGCTACGACGAACGGCCGTCTCGTGCGCCCCGCGGGTGACCAGATGCCTGCCATTCCAGAGCATCCCGAATCCTCGACGAGCATGAGGCCGGCTTCGATCGGACGTTCGTCAGGCACAGAGGAGGCCGCGATGCTCGAGGAGAGTAGCCCCGGACTTCCTCGGAGCCCGGTAGTACCCTTACGTTCGGCCAGGGAACGAGACTGAGGACCCACCGGGTCGTCATCCTCTCCAGACCCTCACCGAAGAGCTGACGGGAGGACGAAGTAAGAGAGTGATGAGCAAGGGATCGAGGGCGATGCGTACTGCCGTAGGATGGATGGTCCTTAGCGTGGGTTCTTCGCTCGCTGGACTATCCGCCCAGGGTTTGGGTCTGCCCGCGGGGTGGCTGGTCGGGCCGATGCTCGTCGCGCTCGCCCTTGCGCTCGCGTGGAAAGAGCACCCGACGGTGCCGCGCTGGGGACGGATAGCATCGCTTGCGGTAGTAGGCGGCATGCTCGCCGCCACCTTCAGGCCGTCCGTTCTTCCCCTGGTCGCCGGCTACTGGCTGCCCGTGACCCTCGTGGTTGGCGGCACCCTGATCTTGAGCCTTGGGGCAGGACTATTGCTCTGCGGCCTGGTCCGCATAGATAGGAAGACGGCTACTCTGGGGGCTCTGCCGGGTGCTGCCTCGGGGATGCTTGCGATGAGCGACCCTTTAGGCGCCGATGCGCGTCTGGTCGCCTTGATGCAGTATACGCGCGTGGTCGTGGTCGTCGTGACGGCTACGTTGGTCGGCCGGCTCGTGGCTGGGACGGCGCCACAGCAAGCTTCTGGTCAGGGCTTGCAGGCCGCCCCAGAAGGGGTGGATGTTCTGGTCCAGGGTACTATGCCGACCTACGCAGCGACCGTGCTGGTCGCGGTACTCGGTGCATGGGCTGGGACGCGCCTCAGGCTACCGGCCGGGGCGCTCCTTGGACCGCTAATCCTCGGAGTGTCACTGGCGGAACTCGGTATGGTGCATCTCGCCTGGCCCCCTGGCGTGCCGCAGGCGGCCTACCTCGTTCTCGGCCTGTGGGTGGGACTGCTCTTCGATGGGGCCTCTGTAAAGAGGGCCGGACGGCTCTTTCCGTTCGTGCTCGCATCCGCCGTAGGGCTCGTACTCGCATGCGCCGCCCTGGGATGGGCACTCGCCGCGCTCACCGGCATCGACGGGATGACAGCCTACCTGGCGACCACGCCTGGTGGGATAGATTCGGTCGCGATCGTCGCCCTGGGTACCGGAGCCGACGCACCGCTGGTACTCGCGGTGCAGATGCTACGGCTCCTGGCCGTGGTCTTCGCCGGCTCGCTCCTCGGGAGGTGGTGGTCGTGAGAGGAACCGGATGCCCCCGGTCCCTCCGCAAGCCATGACTGCGCTGCTCCCTCTGCGAGGAGACCCTCAGCCTGCTCTCGAAACGCTCCATCAGGGTCTTGCGGTTCTGCTTTGCCCCCTCATAGTCCCTGAGTCGCCGGATCTGCTCGGCGGTGAGAGCGTCTATTCTCTCGGAGATCTCCTCCACGTTCATCTCGTCGTAGCCGGCTATCGGGAAGTGGCCTTCTCCGCGGTCCCTGGGCGCCCTCGGCCGCGGCGTCCATGGTGCGGGCTGTGGCGCCGGTCACCGCTCCCAACACGCCTGCCGCCGTCTGTTCATTCGCCATCGCCCCCGCCCGGTACTGGGAGAAGGTGGCGTCGAGGAAGTCCATGTAGGCCCCGACGGACTCTTGCGCCAACGCCCGTCCGACCTCCTGCTGCCTGTCGGCCTGCTCTAAGAGTCGCTGGGCGCTCGAGCGGCCACCCTCGGCCTGCTCTCTCTGAGGTTGTTGGCCACCAACTCGGAGAACTCCTGGGCCAGGCGTTGCTGGCGCTCCCCCGACTCTGCTGCCTGCCCATAGACGACCCTGTAGGGCTCGGCGAGGGTCTCGGCAAAGCGCCTGGCTGCCTCGTTGACGTCGCGGGCCTTTCCTCGGTCCACGAGGTTCTTTGCTTCTTCCCTAGGGGCTCGTGCGCCAGAGCCTTTCTACCCCAAGAGAGAGCGCTACGCACGTAGCGGTGAACGCGCAGGACCCGCCCCCTTTGTAAATCGGGCTCCCTTATCTCAACCCTCGGGTGCGGATAATCCGGGCTAAGTTCGTGACGGTTCGCGATCCCTGAACTCTTTCGGGGTGTAGCGTTCGATCCACTCGCGGTACTCTCGCACTTCGCGTTCGGCGCGCTCCCTTTCCCATCCGAGGTGTTCGACTGCGACCTCAGCGGCGGCGTCGACGACGTCGAGGGCGACCCTTGGGCCGTAACCAGCCATCGAGCGTCTCAAGAGTACGTCGGAGAGCGTCTGCGCCATCTCCTCGCGGAAAGCCCAGATCACCTCGGCCCCGATCAACGCCGTCTCGACGCTTACGGTAGAGGAGAGGGGCGTGAGGAGCTCGGGATCGTCTTCGCCGATTTTCAGGACCTCGGCGGCCCTGACGCCGTAGAGCTTGAGAAGCCTGTCGCAGAGCACCTCGGGTATGGTGCTCGCGGATTTGAAGCCTGCTGCGAAAGCCTCGAAATCCGAGGTCTCGCTACCCGGCAGAGGGACCTTGCGAGAGGTGCTCTTGGGCGCCTTCCGATCCAGCTTCTTGTAGACGGCGTCTACCGTCTGGCGGCTCAGGTTCAGATAGGTGGTCAACTTGCCACCGATGATAGAGAGAAGCCCCCCGACCTGCGGCAGCTCGGCGCCGGACCTCGTGATCTTGCCGCCTGCTGCGGAACTTCCCTTTGCATGGTCGAAGACGACGTGGCTCCGGGTGACGCCCCCCGTCTCACTTTCAGGCTTATGGGGCAGCGGCCTCACTCCGGCGTAGGTAAACAGCACGTCTTCGCGGGAGAGTCGCGCCTCGGGGATAACATAGTTGGTCTCGTCGAGCAGGTATTGGATCTCCTCCTCGCTCGCCGAGACGTAGTCGAGGTCCCCCTCGTAGCGGAGGTCGGTCGTGCCGATCAGGTACCGTCCGTTCCACGGCACGATAAAGTACGGCCTGCCGTCCTTGCGCGCCTCGACGTAGAGGGCCTCGCCCTCAGGAGCGCCGGGGAACGGATCCACGACGAGATGGCTGCCCTTGGTGCCGCCCATAAAGCGCTCGTCGTTCTCCTCGGTGCCGTGTCCTTCGAGATCAGCGAGGACCTCATCCACCCAGGGACCTGCGACGTTAACCGTAACGGGGGCGCGGGCCGCGTATCTCTCGCCCCCGAAGACGTCGGTGAACTCCACACCCTTTACGTCGCCGTTCTCTAAGATCAGGTGCTCTACATTCGCGTAGGTGATGATGGTCGCGCCGTTGTCGCGGGCGGAGATGGCGTTCTCTACGGCGACCCTTTCTGCGTACTCCACCTGCGCGTCGTAGTAGAAGGCGGCCGCTTTCAGGCCTTCCGGGTTGAGGCCTGGCTCGCGATCCTGGACCTTCTTGCGACTGAGCATCTTGTGGCGGTCCATGCTCCTGTCGTAGGAGAGCACGTCGTAGACGTTCATGCCGAGTCTTATCATGAGCGGCCCGCGTGAGCTCCTGTCGTAGATGGGAACCAGGAAGCCGAGCGGCTTTACCAGATGCTGCGCGACGTGCAGTATCGCCTCTCTATCCCTCAAAGACTCTCTTACGAGCGCGAATTCGTAGTACTCCAGGTAGCGCAAGCCGCCGTGGATCAGACGCGTCGCCCACTGCGTTGTCCCGCTGGAGATGTCGCCTTTGTCCAGGAGCAACACTCGCAAGCCCCGCATCGCGGCGTCACGGGCTATGCCGGCGCCGTTTATGCCGGCTCCGACCACGATGAGATCGAAGGTCTGCCTCTCGATGTCTTGCGGTATGCGTGATGACATCTCTATCCTTTCTCTGCTTTGCTTTCTGGTTCGCCCCCAAAAAACGTACTCCAGGGCATGTCTAAAGGCTTGTCCAATCCGACCACGGAGTGCAGGTGGCGCATCAGCGGGAAGTCCTCGGGCCCTATGATACCGCGGTCGGTAAGTTTCGGAAGCGCGCCACCGATTACCTCGATTGCCGCTGCTCCTTCGAGCGTTACACCTGGCATGCGCTCGCGCGCCTCGGAGAACCGCAGCCCCGAGCCGACGAGCCGCCCCACTTTCACGTTACGTCCTCCCATGCTGGTGACGAACATGTCCCCAACCCCTGCTAACCCGTATGGCGTCTCGGGATCGCCGCCGAGCAGTTCCATGAACCGCCCCAGCTCCCGCGCCGCCTGGCCGAAGAGCGCGGCCCCGTAGTCGTAGTTGCGATACCGCGCCTCCGACTCACCCTCACGGTCGAGTAGGCCCTCCATAAAACCGGCTCCGAGAGCGTAGCAGTTCTTGGCCGCCGCGCACACCTCGACGCCGACAAAGTCGGTCGAGGTCCACACATGATAGTAGGGGGTACGAAAGAGGCCCGACATCTCCTCCAACACGCCGGCGTCGCGGCCGGCGAAGACCACGCAGGTATCCCGCCGCACGGCGACCTCGCCGGCGATCGAGGGCCCGGCGATGGCCGACCAGGAGATCTGTTCTCGCAGGCCCTCGGGCACCTCTTCGGCGAGCACCTCGGGGAGGATGCGCAGGTCGCCGCTCTCCGTAGCCTCCAGCCCCTTGGCGATGGAGAGTACGCGCATGCCAGGCTGGAGCAGCGAAGAGAGCTGCCCGCCGGCCCAGCGCACCCCGAACGAGTTGACCCCGCTCAAGATAACATCGGACCCATCGAACGCCTCCTCGGCCTCATCGAGCTGGAAGGCGCCGACAGTTGAAGGGACCTCGAGGTCGAGGCCAGGATGCACGCCCGTTTCCTTGATGCTGTCGATGATCTCACGGTCGAGGTGCGTGCCGATCAGGCGTACCTCGTGGCCGTTGTCCGAGAGCGGAAAAGCGAGGGCTGTCGCCATTATGCCGGAGCCAAGAACACTAACGGTCGTCATGCTTCTCCCTAACGTCGGAGCGGAACGGGCCAATCACCCGCGTTCCATCTGCCCTTGTCTGCGACGCTGCCGCACGGCCCCAGAAGCCCACGGGCGCGAACAGTTCGTCCACGCACTCCTCAAGGATGCCGGCCTCGAAGGCCAGGTCGAGGACGGTATAGCGCTTGCGGATCGTTCGCGCCCTCGAGTACGTTGCCTCGAAGTCCCCCCAGCCGAGCCCGATCTCGACGGGGCCCGTAGGACAACCGGCAGCCCGTAGCATCTCTCTTACCTGTTCGGCCGGCCTCAGCTGCACTCTAACCTTCTCGCGCAGTCCGGGCCATACGTCCCGAAGCAATTTCAGCCTCTGTGCGAGTTCGCCGGCGCTGATGTATTTGGCGAGGGTCTGCTCGACGGCGCCTTCCTCCAGGTCCGGGCTCGTATGCTGCGCCCGTACGGATCGCTCCAACGCTTCCCTGGTGGGCCAGGAATCGCGGAGCGCCTCGATGTCGAGGTCGCCCAGGTCACGTTCCAGTGCTAGTTCGTAGAGGGCCGCTATGGCGACCGTGCCCACCCCTACCTTGAAGCCGTGGGACAGGGGAGTTCCTCTGTGACCCTCGCCGTGGCCCAGGCCTTCCATCTCCCACAGGTGGCTGAACTGGTGCTCGGCGCCCGAGGCCGTCCTAGAAGACTGGTAGGACTGCATCCCGAGGCCAGACATGATCAGACCCTCCATAAGATGCTCGGTGGCCTTTTGATCTCCGGTGCGCAACTCGGCCGGGCTGCCCGTCCACGCGCGCAGGTGGTCCTGCACCAGCGCCCAGCCTGTGGGTTCGATCTCCTCGACCTCAAGGGCGTCGGCGATCAACCAGTCGGCCCCCGACGTCACCTTGCCGAGGAGATCCGCATAACCCGAGGCCGTCATCTCCTCAGGAGCATGCTTCAGGACTCCCAGGTCACCCACCACAGCCCTGGGAGCGGGACAGGAGAGCGTCTGCTTCAACCCGTCCTTCTCGATCGAAGCACCGAACGCCGTGTAGCCGTCCATCGATGCGGCGGTTGCGACGCACACATAGGGCCTCTCGCTCTCGTGGGCAGACCGCTTTACGATATCGTTTATAGTCCCCGACCCTACGGCCACAGGGATTGCGCCGTGCTCCCGCAAGGAGTCCCTCAACTTCTCGATGTTCCCGTACTCGGCGTAAAGGGGCGGCTCAGCAGGAAAGACGTAGGACTCTATCATGGTGTGCCCGGCTCTCTCGAGCCGCCGCTGGACCTCTCTGCCGGCGACCTCGAAAGTGTTCCCGTCGGCGACGACGACCGCAGGGCTGTCACCGAAACCCTCCCTGAAGACGTCGGGGACGGAGGCGAGCGCGCCCGCCCCAATGCCTACTTTCTGTGTGTCTGTAGCCTCCCGCAAGGCCGCTTCGATGCGCTGTTTGCCCATATAGCCTACTCCCCCGCCGCGGGTGCTCCACCAGCGACGTGGCGTTCCGTCTTGTGCATCAGCTCCTTCATCTGCGGATATGCTTCCATGTAGCGGTCTACGTAGAACTTGTACTCCTCGTGGCGCGCGGGGTCTGGCTCGATGGTGTCGGCGGTGTGGACCATGTTCTCGGCTGCCGCCGGGATGTCGGGGTAGATACCGGCCCCCATGGCGGCCAGCATCGCCGAGCCGAGGACGGGACCCTCGCTCACCTTGGTAAACGAGATCGGCACGTTCGAGACGTCAGCGTGCATCTGCATCCACAACTCGCTCTTGGCCGGACCACCGGAGACGACGTTGAGCTTCGGCTCGAAGCCTTGCCCGCGCATGTTGCGCAGGATGTTCTCTGTGCCGTAGCAGATGCCCTCGATGATGGCGCGGAAGACGTGCCCCGGGGTGTGGCTCAGGGTCAGGCCCCACATCATGCCGCGCGCCAGGGGGTCGGTGTAGGGAGACCTGTTGCCCTGAAAGTAGTCGAGCACGATCAACCCGTCCGAACCTATGGGCACCTCGCGCGCCAGCTCGGTCAGAACGTCGTAGGTGTCCACGCCGCGCTCTCTGGCCTCGGCGGCCGCGTCGCCCGCGAACTGGTTTTTGAACCAGGCCACGATGGAGCCCGTGGAGGCCTGCCCGGCCTCTACGGTGTACTGGCCGGGGATCATGGCGTCCGTGTAGGCACCCCAGAAACCGGGATCGTGGATCGGTTTAGAGCTCTGCCCGATCATAACGTGCGAAGAGCCGGTGATCAGGGCCATCTTCCCCGGCTCGACCACCCCGAGGCCGATCGCCCCGACGTGGGCGTCTACCCCCCCCTCGGCCACGGGCGTGCCTGCCTTCAGGCCGAGTTCCTCGGCCGCCTCCTTGCGCAACTCTCCGGCAACCGTGCCGAGATCCAGCACGTCCCTGGGGAATTTGTCGAGCAAGCCCCCAGCATCCACCGCATCGTAGAGGCTCTCGGGGTAGCCGCCTTCGTCGCGGTCGTAGTAGTACTTCGAGCTGGCCATGTTGATGGAAGACGTCCATTCACCGGTAAGGCGGTGTATCAGCCAGTCGCCGCAGTCGCAGATGTGCCTGGCGTCCTTGTAGACCTCTGGCTCGTTCTCCTTGATCCAGAGCGCCTTCGGAAGCCCCCACTCGGCTGAGACGGCCCCGTAGCCATTGTACTTGAGGGCGTCGTTGTTGGTACCTGCGATCCTGTCGGCCTGCTCGGAGGAGCGAACGTCCATCCACAGGATGGCCGGACGCAGATGCCTGCCTCTTTCGTCTATCGCGAGGACTGTGCTGCTCATGGCGTCCGCCGAGATGCCCACAATGTCCTCCGGAGGGACACTGCTCTCTTCCATAGCGCCTTTCACCGCCGCAACCAGGCACGACCACCACTCATCGGGGTCCTGCTCGGCCCAGCCAGGACGCGGGTGCTTCAGCGTATATTCCCGTTCGCTAAAGACGAGCGGCGTCCCTTCGGGGTCGAAGATGCCGACCCTCGCTCCACCCGTTCCGAAGTCGATACCAAGGAGGTAAGGACCGTCGGCCATTAATGTGCTCCTCTCTCGAGAGGAGCTAGCCTGGCGTATTGCGGCGAACCTCTCACCCATCCTCCCAACCGAACTCATCCCACAGATCGCGAGGGATGAGTTGATCTATCCTCTCTAAAATGTAGTCGGGTAGGTTCTCCTCCGACTCCTCGGCCAGATCCTTTTCGGTAGTCTCGCCGGTCAGGACGACGGCAGAAGGCATCCCCGCGCCTTTCGCCATCTGGATCTCCGTGTAGAGCCGGTCGCCGCTCATCACCCACTCCTTCACGTCGAGCCCGATCAGGTCAATTATCGTCTCTAACATTATGGGGTCAGGCTTGCCGACGTTGACCTGGCACTTGGTTTCCGTACACGCCTCTATGGCCGCGACGATCGCAGCCGCGTCAGGCTCGCCCCTGCCCCCGGGAAAAGGGCAGTAACGGTCAGGGTTCGTGGTGACGAGCATCGCCCGCTCGTAGAACCAGATGGCGTCGAAGGCGATCTGGAGCTTGCGGTAGTCGAACCCGCGGTCGTAGCTCGCGATAACGACGTCGATCTCCTCTGGGTCCTCAGACATCCTGATCCCGGCCTCAAAGAGCGAGTTCTTGAGGGGCTCCTCGCTTATGGGGAAGACCGTTGCTTCAGGGTGATACCGAAGCAACCACCTGGTCATAGTGACGACGGTGTTTACTATCTCGGAGGCCGGCGTCTTCAGGCCAAGCTTGCCGAGCTTCTCCGCGTACATCCTTGGGTCTTTCGTAGGGTTGTTGGAGAGGAAGATCACACGTTTGCCGAGCTCGCGCAGCTTCAGGACCAAACGCTTCGCGCCGGGGAGCAGCTCGTCTCCCAGGTAGATAGTTCCGTCGAGATCGAAGACGTAGCCTTTGTACAGGCGGTCCGGCGCCTCAGGCTCGCCGGAAGACCTGACCTCGCTACGCTGAACCATGCGACCTCCTCCACTCTCTCCCGCCCACAGCGCCTTGGAAATCCCTCGTGACCATCTTACCGGGCATGGGCCGTCTGAAACAGTGGCGTCTCCCCGGATATCCTTGGAGGACCATGTCGCCGCAAACTACACGGCTTCCTACATAAGGTTATTGTATCTAATGATACCGACACCTCGACGGCTATCGGTGAAGATCTTGGGGCGTTGAGACTTCGCCGCCCGGGATGCGGATGAGTGAATGCTTGGGGAGAGGAGGAGAGGGATGCGTGCTTTGCTATGCCACTGCCACCATCATCTGGAAGCGGAAGACGACGATGCGCTGTGCGCCGTAGTGCGAGAGCACTTGATCTCGAGGCACCCCGCCCTGGAGCCTTCCGAAGATCAAGTGCAGGAGATCGTCTCAACCCGCGCCTACGACATCGAGTACGCCGAAGAGGAGTTCGTCTTCGAACCCTACTAGCTCCTTGTTGGCTCGCCTAGCCGCGGTGGCGCATCATGAAGCCGGAAAAAGTGCATATCGGTGCGACAGTGAGGGTGCGCGATCACCACAGGATCGCCGAGCGACGCGGCATGGTGGGTAGGATCACGGACCATTACAGGAGAGAGGGGTACATGGCGGTGGATGTGCGCTTCTCGGGAGGACAGCTGAGGCTGTTCTGGCCTGAGGACCTGGAGGAGATCCCGTCGCCCCGACCATGGTGGTGTTCGCTGCCCGGCAGAGCTAGCGCAGAGTGAGTACCCAGGGACTCAATGGACTTGTCCGCTGGTTATGTCGCTGGTGCTGATCCACTTTTTCGAGAGGGCCTTACTCACTGCCTCACCGCGGGAAGAGACCCCGATCCTGGGTATATGTTGGCCAGGTGGCGCTTTATGGTTGCTTCTGAGAGGTGCAATGAGACGGCGATCTGATGGTTGCTCATCCGGCGGGCGACCATGAGCAGTACCTCCAGCTCCCGCCCGGAGAGCCCGTCGACTTCAGCCGGGTTCCTGAACGCCTTCGGAGGGGCGACCATGATGACGTCCCCTGGCCCGGTTGGGTCGAAAAAAGACCCCTACGCGCAGGGCACCAAGATGTATTTTACAGTGCCATGAACGCGACCGCGTGGCCCGCTTGCCTTAGCAGCTTCTGTCAACACCAGGCCTCTTGCTGCCTGTATCGTCGGCGGGCCTTCTCTTGCATACTGCGGCCATTTTCCCGCCTGGCGTCACCGAGGGCTTATGGTGCGAAGGTGGACGTGCTATTAGTAGTGAGATGGTTGGCAGCGGGCAACTTCGCGCCACATGGGCCTCCGGCCTGGGCCGGCCCACCTGAACGCCACCGGTAGAGGGTTTCTCGGCTACCTTCAGGAGGAGGTCTTCTGGCGAGACGCCCTCGAGCTGGTCCACTAAGACGACCTGCCCCTCCTCTGGTTTCTTGTCTCCCTGGTAATGGAGGAGCCGGGAGCCTGGGTCCTCATGGACGTCTGTGTGCTGAACGTGCTCGGGGGCCCCCCACCGGCAACGACACGGGCCTTCTCGTTGTGAACGTGCGCCAGACGAGAGGGCACTTCTTGGAGCGCGGAGATGCCCAACGGGAGCCGGCAGGCGCCCCGTTAGAGCAATTTGCAAAGAGGTTAAAACCTGTTTGTCAGCATTTCAGCTAGTCAGCACTTCAGCTAGTCAGCTTCGTCCGTCCGGGGCCACGCCCCGTCGCGCGGGAGCACATCCCTCGGAGTTTCTCCCGGGCCTGGGGTGAGGCCTACCACCCTGCTGAAGTGCTGACAAGCGCCCGATAGGGCGCGTGCTGAAATGCTGACTAGCTGAAATGCTGAAATGCTGATAGCTTTTACAAAGAGGGTGTCCCTGTTTGTAAAAGCTATCCTAGGGGTGAAGGTGAGGAACGTACCGATACTGGCTTCCGACGGCAGGGCGTTGATCGTAGAGATGGACCATGGGCGCACCCACGGCGCCATCGAGGGGCTCGAGGACCCTGGGGCCGTGATCGAAACCACCCGATGAACGCGGAACGGATCCTGATCGGGGCCGACGTCGGCACGACGAACATCAAGGTAGTGGCCTTCGACAGGAGCGGCAGGGCCGTAGAGGGGGCCAGCTCGCCGACCCCGACCCACTTCCCAAAACCGGGCAGGGCCCACTACGACCCCAATGAGCTGTGGAACTCCTTTGCGGCGACCTTGCGCCAGGTCACGGAGAAGCTCGACGACCCCGGCCGCGTGGCGAGCATAGCCGTCGCGAGCATGGGTGAGGCGGCCGTGCCGCTCGACTCCAGCGGAGAGCCCACCCATGACATCATTGCCTGGTTCGACGGGCGGGCGGGGCCACAGGCCGAGCGGCTGGGCCGCGTGGCCGGACAGGACCGTCTCTTCGGCCTGACGGGCCTGTCCTTGCAGCCCATCTTCGGCCTGTGCAAGCTGCTCTGGCTCAAGGAGAACGAGCCCGACGCCTACTCGCGAACCGCCACCTGGCTGAACGTGGCCGACTACATGGCGTTCCGCCTGTGCGGCGTCGCCGCCACGGATTACTCCCTGGCCTCACGCACCCTGGCCCTCGACCTGCACGGGCTGCGGTGGGCCG
>DASQWQ010000176.1:0-3579 GCA_035640175.1 Rubrobacter sp.
GGCACGTACTCACGCAGGCGGTTGAAGAGGTAGACGGCCTTCCCGCGGCCTTGCACGGCGTAGTGGACGTGCACGGAGAACGTGTTGTTGCGCCGGATCAACCACCCCAGTTTCTTTTGCAGGCGCTGGTAATGGGGCTTGTCGATGATCTCCTGCTCCCGCCAGTCGCCGATCGGGTGCGTCCCGCTGGTGCCGAGGACCCTGCCAAGCTGCTCTGCGTGCTCGAGTAGGATACGCCTGCGGGAGACGAAGTCGGCCAAGACCCCTGCGGGTTGCTCGTGCACGCCCGTGTTGGACTCGATCTCGCAGTCTATGAGCTCCCCCGAGAACAGGGTCGCGCCCTCGAGCGCCAGAATCTTCTGTGCCCCGTCAGCGAGCTTGAAGGTCCCCGGGTCAGCGAGCCACAGCTCCTCTTCCGCGCCCAGGGTGCCCTCCTTTGTGCCCTGCTCGAAGGCGTCCTCAGGTATGAGAGAGGTGTGGTTGCGGGTGTTCAAGGGTCTGCTCGGCGAGAGTCGGGCAATTCGCTGTGGTCGGGTGTGTGATCCATGGCGAGGAGTATATTACTCTGTCTGCGGGGAGAGTTGACGGCCTCGGGTTAGAATGGTGGCCTCTACAGCGAGACGGGAGGTGTTTGTGACGGCGGAGGTTGACAGTGAGGAGATCATCCTGAACAGGGCGCTGTAGGCTGAATGGAGCGTCGGAGCACGGAGTATGTACCCGAAAGTCTCGTTGCGGCCTGCGCCGCGACGGCCATGATGCTCGTCTACAGCGCCCCTACCCCAGGGACGGGATCCCGCTACCTCGACGGCCGCGTCGCGCACGAGTCGAAGGCGCTCTCCGTGCTATCCGTCAGGGATGCTCTCGCCTGGTCGGGCCGCAGGGGCGTGGGGGAGACCGTACTCGAGTCGACCCGCTCCTCGATCTCTCTGGCCGGCTACGCCGACCCGCGGGTTGCAGGGTATCTGGCCCCGCTCGCCCGCGGCGTCCTGCGCGAAGAGCCATCGGCCCGTGTCCTCGCAGGACTCGGACACGACGAGATAGCGCCGTTTGCGCGGGCGCTGGAGGTGGCCGGCGGCGAAGAGACCCTCGCCGGTGCGCTGTCTTACGCCCTCGGGGCGGGTAAAGACGCCACGCTCCGCGACGCGATGCGCTTCTCGGCGACGCGCCACGCCCTGGCCCGAGAGTACGCCAGAGACTTCGAGGTTACCCGCGAGCTCGCCAGGCCGGCGCTCCTCTCCTCCCTCTCCAGGGCAGACTCCGTACGCGGCGCCCTGGTCCAGGCCTACCTCGAGGTCCTCTCCGAGGTGCCCGACCTCGATGTGGCAGGCCGCGCAGGCCGCCAGGAGGCCGAGGAAGTCTCCCGCATGGCGCACGGGGTCTTGAAGGCCGGCGGTGTCCACTCCAGGCGGGGCCTCGAAGGGATAGCCAACCTCGGCGGCTTGCTACGCGCAGACCCTCGCCTCTCTCCGACTACGACCGAGTATCCCGTCATCGCCGCCGCGTTCCTCGTCGCCCTCGAGTACGGTCCTGACGCCCTGAGCCACAGGCTCAAGGCGGCCACGGGAAGGTGAAGCCGTTCGCCCAACCTACTCTCCCGATTGGTAGAATCTGGCTGGATCATCGACGGTAGAGGAGGAGCATGAGGGCTCTCGTCATCGTGGGACACGGTTCGCACCTCAGCGAAGACTCGAGCCTGCCCATCTACGAGCATGCCGGCCGTATCAGGGAGACCGGAGAGTTCGAGGAGGTCGTGGAGTGCTTCTGGAAAGAGGAACCCTCCATGCGCCACGTGCTCGACACCATAGAGTCGGATGACGTATACGTCGTCCCTGCCTTTATCTCCGAAGGATATTTCACCGAGCAGGTCATCCCGAGGGAGCTAGGTCTGGAAGGGCCCGTCTCAAGGAAGGGCGAGAAGACCGTCCGCTACGCCGGACCCCTTGGCACCTTCGAGGGGATGCCCGATGTCATTCTGGAGCGTACGGAAGACCTCATGCGCGGAAAAGGGATCTCGGGACGCACGGCCCTCGTCTTGCTCGGCCACGGAACCGACCTGAACAAGAACTCAGGCGGTGTGATCTACCTCAGCGCCGGACGCATCAGGGAACGTGGGATCTACGACCTCGTCGAGGTCGGGTTTCTGGATCAAGACCCCGAGATAGGCGGCGTCGTCGATCGTATCGAGGCGGAGAACGTGATCCTGATCCCCTTGTTTATCGCGGAGGGCTGGCACACCCGCGAGACGATCCCCGAGGACTTGGGCCTGAAGGGCGAGGTTACGGTCCGCGACGACAAGACGATCTTCTACGGGGCCCCCGTCGGAACGCACCCTTCTATGGCGAACCTCATAGCCGCCCGCGCCCGTGGGACGATAGCAGGGCGGCACGTTGTCTGACGCCCCCTCCGGGCGGCCTGAGAACGCCGCTGCGGGCTCGCGCGAGGCGTTCGCGGCGTGGGTGGACGGCGCGCCCGAAGGCCGCGTCTTCGGGCAGGTGGTCGTACGTCCTGTTCCGCCCTTTGGGTACTCGTTGCGTCACACCGACGACGCGCGGGAGGATGGCCTCAGAATCAGCGAGGACCCACACGCTGCGCGAGAGATCGCCAGGCTAACCGAAGGCGGGGAGTACAGGCCGCTGAAAAGCTCCCCGAACCTACGGCGCGGCTGGGAGCTTAGGGTTGTGGACGCACGCTCTCTCGCGATCGCCATTAACTACCTCTATCCTGCCGGCGTCGTCCACTGGTACCTCAACAGGGAGGGGAGGCTCCATCTCACGAGCTTCAGGGAGACCGCGGCAAGGCAGAGTGGGATCTACAAACGGGTTCAGCGGCTCTCGAACGAGGGGGTGCTCGATGCGGCCCTCGCCTGCTGCGAGGACTCAGTGTGTCTCAAGAAGACCCTCTGGAACGTGGACGAGGGCACGCCGCTCGACCTAGACCGGGGCGAAGGTGAGATCCCTTGCCCCGAGCCGTGCAGCATCTTCGTCTCCTTTGCGCGGCGGGTGAGGCTATTCGAGCGGGAGAGAGTCCTCGACGCCACGGGCCTCTCGCCCTCGGAGACGGAAGACCTTGCCGCCCTCGTCGAGGCCGCGGCCACAGGAGAGGTCAAGTTCGCCCGCGAGGCCGAGTTCGAAAAGCCGCTGAACGAGAGGAGGATGCGCTACAGGAGGCTCACCCTCGTCCCCAAACTGCGCCGGAACGGATAAAGAACCTTGCGAAGCCTCCGACGACGCGATGGCGGTTATCCATGTGCTGTTTCCGAACGGGCTTTTCGGGGTATTTCGTTGTTTCGAGAAATCAACTCCGCGAAGATGGAGGTAGTGAATGGCGCGCAGGAAGAGAAAGGCCGCCAAAGCCAGTGCGAAGGCGGGAGCAAGGGTGGCACCCGTGGCCGGCAGGACCGCAGGGAAGGCCGCCTGGAAGCTCGGCAAGGCCGAGGCTAAGCTAATACGCCGGGCGATGAGCTCGCAGGAACCGAAGAAGACCCGGTATCTCAAGTACGGGTCCTTCATCCTGATCGGGCTTGCCATCGGGGCCGCCATCGCACGTTCGAAGAAAAACGGAACCTCAGGCGAGTCCTCG
>DASQWQ010000177.1:0-3360 GCA_035640175.1 Rubrobacter sp.
CGCGGCGGCACTGACGCTTCTACCGGCAACCCTCGGTATCCTGGGCCACCGGGTGAACGCCCTCGCTTTTCGCCGCCGCTCCTTCGACTCCACGCGGTCCTGGTTCTGGGGACGCAGCGCGGAGCTGGTGATGCGCCGCCCAGTGATCGTGCTCCTCGCCGTCGGCGCCGTTCTCACCGCCCTGCTGCACCCGGTGCTGCACATGAAGGTCGGCATCCCCGAGGCTAGCGTTCTCCCGGAACGATACGAGTCCCGCACCGGGGACGACATCCTCAAGGAGGAGTTCGACTACGCGAGTCTGAACCCTATACAGTTGCTCGTTTCCACGCCCGGAGACCCCTTGGGCGTCGAGCGCCTCGCCGCCACGCAAGAGCTTGGTGAACGAGTGAGCAACAACGAGGGTATTGAGAGCATCAACAGCATTTACACTGTGGGAGAGGAGGGCGCGCGGGAGTATGCCGAGCGCGTCTCCGAAGCTCGCGAGGAGGCTAGGGCAGAGATCCGTGGGCGGGTGGATGCGGAGGTCGAGCAGCGCCTCGCCAACTTAGAGTGGAGGCTCGGCGTGGTGCCGCCGGGCGCCGAGGAGAGGGTGCGTCAGAGGGCGGAGGCGCGTGCAGCTGAAGAGATCGAGTCGCAGGTCCCAGAGCTTCCGGAGGGCATCTCCACCTCCGGTGAGGTTACGCCACAGGGGGTCGCTAACTTTCTCGACACACCCGAGGCCCGCGAGTCGCAGGAGTTACAGCAGGCTATAGACTCCTACGTTGGGGGCGACCGTACGATGCTGCGGGCGGTCACCGAGAGCGATCCCTACAGCGAGCGGGCCCGCGCCACAATCGAGGACATCCGGTCCATCGAGCCGCCGGAGGGGACCAGCTTCCTCGTTGGGGGCCGCTCCGCCGGGCAAAAAGACTTTATAGGCAGCCTCTACGACAAGGCCCTGTACGCAGTTGCCTTCGTGCTGGGAGTGACCTATCTGCTTCTCTTCTTCACCTTCCGCTCGTTCTTTATCCCTTTGAAGGCCGTGATCATGAACATCCTGAGCCTGACAGCGAGCTTCGGAGTGATAGTCCTTGTTTTTCAGGACGGAAACCTCTCCGGCCTGCTAAATTTCACTCCTTTAGGTTTCGTGGATGCGACGCTTCCCATCCTGATGTTCTGCACCATCTTCGGGGTCTCCATGGACTACGAGGTTTTCCTGCTATCCCGGATGAAAGAGGCCTACGAGAACGGGGACTCAAACACCGCCAGCGTCGCCAAGGGCCTAGTCTCCACCGCCGGGATCATCACCTCTGCAGCGGCGATCATCATAGTGGTCACCGGCGCGTTCGCCTTCACCGAGATTATCATCACCAAGGCCATCGGCCTCGGCCTCGCGGTCGCCGTCTTCGTGGACGCGACGATAATCCGAATCCTTCTCGTCCCGGCCACGATGCGTATCCTCGGAGACTGGAACTGGTGGCCCGGCGGTCGCAAGCGCACTTTCACGCCGAGTCGGCGTTCAGGCATTGGTGCTGAGGAGCGCATGAACGGACAGAGCTCACAAAATGAGATCGAGCAGGCTGAAGAGACGTACCGCAGCTATGTGGAGACGAGGAGGCGGATCGGGACCATGCTCGAGGAGGTCATACGCAAGGACAGAGACCACGAGAAGTTCAGGCTCTTCCTCCAAAACCTCGACCACTTCATCAAGGAAGCCGATCTGAAGCGGACCGAGTTGCACTATGAGCGTCTGACGCAGCGGCTGAAGGTAGTTGAAGCGGAACACAAGCTGGCTCGGAAGGCAGCGCATGAGGCAGTCGGATCTTTAGATGCTGCCCGGAAGGCTTACGCACAGGCTGCCGGACAAGAGCAACGACTGTCCTCAGTAGTCCGACGCCTCGAGGAGTTACGAAGGAGGGAGATGGAACGACTCGAGCAGCTGAGGAAGAATGAGCAAGAAAAGGGACAGGCGTGGCGAGACTGACACGTGTGACGCCCCGTGACCCGTTTTGGGCACCACCACCGGCCGCGTTGGCGCTGGCTGGCGATGAGGTCCACGTGTGGCGCGTGGACGTGAGATCCGCTTACGCTAATAGGGACGACTTGTGGCGCGTCCTGGCAAAAGACGAACGGCAGAGGGCAACCGCTCTACTTTTCGAGGGCGATCGGAAGCGCTTCGTCGTTTCTCGAGGGGTGCTGCGCGTCCTTCTGGGGCGCTACCTGCGTGTGCAACCCGACAGCCTCGTATTTGGCTACAATCCGCATGGAAAACCCTTTCTCGTCGGCGCATCTGGGGTTCGCTTCAGCACGTCCCACTCGCACGATCTTGTCCTCCTCGCCTTCGTTCGCGACAGAGATATCGGCGTAGACGTCGAGCACTTACGGGGGGATCTCGGGCTCGATGAGATTGCTTCACGTCATTTCGCAACTCGGGAGGTTGCCACACTCCGCTCGCTTCCCAATAGCTCGCGTAAGGAGGCGTTCTTCGCCTGCTGGACCCGGAAGGAGGCTTTCGCAAAGGCTAAAGGCAGAGGACTCACGCTTCCCTTCAACCGGTTCGAGGTAACCCTAACTCCAGGAGAGCCAGCGATGCTCCTGGACGTCGAGGAGGACATTCGTGAGCCCTTCAGATGGACTATGCAAGAGCTGATTCCCGGTCCCGGCTACGCTGCCGCACTGGTGGTGGAAGAACACACCGTACGATCATCATGCTGGCAGTATACGGGGTGACGATAGCATTCGGCTTGTCCGATAAGTCCGGTACATTTTCATCCGATCATAGCCGGGACGGTCGGCATGGCTCCGATACTGAGCCTTCGGACCGAACGGTGCCGCCGGCGCCTCCCCCAAACGTACGGATAGCAGTGCCTGTTCCAATAGTCGACGGCACGTGTCATGTTCTCTCCTACTTGCTCCCAGGTTCGAAAGAAGCGCCCCTTGATGGCCAGGTACTTGAGCGTCTTACACTACGGCTCGATGAGGTTGAGGTAGGCGGCGTATTTCGGCTAGAACACGGACAGAGCGGTTCACAAGGCTGTTCTTGTGCGATTCAGACATCGGGTTGGGAGAGGCCAGGAAGGCGATGGAGAGGGCGGTGATGGTGCACAAATGCTGGCGGGCTGTCGCTCCTCCCTGCCTTGCCGGCCATGCGTTTGGTTTCGCTCTCAGACGGGCAAAAACAATGGCGCGCCGATCGGCCTTCGCCGGGGGTTTTCGAGACGTAGATGGGAAGGCCTGGAGACGAACTCGGCAGTGGCCCGAGATCTCTTTGCGGGATCGGCTCCCTCGGACTCCCCACCAGCGATGTAATCTGGGCGTCGGACGAAATGGGAGGGCTGGTGGGTAAGCGCGTGGTGATCACGACTTTCGGCTCTTTTGGGG
>DASQWQ010000178.1:0-12848 GCA_035640175.1 Rubrobacter sp.
GGACCCGCGGGCCGCCGGCCCGTTTGCCCGAAGCGGCGGCTTTCCTAGTGTCGATGGTTTTGCGGTTCTCCGCGCAGGGGGAGGCAGACGGCGTGAGCTCCTGAGCCGGGGCCGTACTCACGACCAGGTCCACGGCCGTGCCCCGTTGGATCTCGGTCTCCGCCTCGGGGTCCTGTTCGAAACCCCCAGTCATCTCCGTAGGGTCGTAGCCGCGCAGGCCCTCAAAGGCCGACACTACCAACGTGCTGTGGGACCGGAAGGTGTGGCTCCAGCAGCTGCCATTCGGTGTTGGACACATCGGTCGGGTATCTCTCGCCCGCCATACGTCCAAGCGTGGGCGATAACCGGGCTGACACCAGCCGGCACGCAACGGCACGGACGATGCCCGAGAGGACGAAATCTCGGCTTAGGTAAGCCACTCACCGACACGGCGCGGTACGGCGCAGGACGGGCGCTCGCCAACTCGTAATGAGCAGGTCAGCGGTTCGAGTCCACTCGTCGGCTCTCTATTTTCCCTCGGATTTGCTAGGACAGGTAAACGCATACCCACTTTGGCGCGCAAGGCCATAAAATGAGTCGATAGAAAGGAGGCGCGGCGTTTGCGCTATTTAAAGGCAATGACCGTGAGAGTAAGTGCATTTGTAGATGGTATACAGAACTCCAAGGAGATCACCCACGAACAGAACCTGGTCGGTGCCGAGGCGGAGAGCTTTATCAACACAATGGCCGAGCTTGGAGACAGGCTCGGACCGCTCCTCCTGCAACTCCCGCCTTCCTTCGACGTCGAAGGGATGGGCGTCCTCGAAGACTGCCTTAAACCTCTGCCCGAGGGCTTCCGCTACGCCGTCAAGGTGCGCCACAGGAGCTGGCTTGGCTCGGATCTCCCTGAGATGCTCCGCGAGCGCGGCGCGGCCTTGACGCTCATCGACTACCCGAGGATGCCCCGGATGCTAGAGGCGACCGCGGATTTCTCGTACATCCGCTGGCTCGGCGACCGGCGGGAGTTCACTTCGGGACACATGCACCTCGAGAAGGAACGTGACGACGACCTCAGGTGGTGGTCGGAGCTCGTTGGCCGCTTTCTCCAAGAGAGCAGGACCATCTTCGCCTACGCCAACAACCACTACCAAAACCACTCGCCCTCGACGCTCAACCGGTTTTTAGAGATCCGGCGCGGAGAGATCTAGATGGTAACTTCGGTCATCTTCAGTACAGGCTCGCTGTACCCCTTCGGCCTCGAAAGGGTATACGGTTGGATCTCGGAGGCCGGGTACGACGGGGCCGAGATCATGATGGACGAACGCTGGGATACCCACCAGGAGGACTATCTGAGAGATCTCGTCAAGAGGCACGGCGTCCCGATCCTGGCCCTCCACCCTCCGCTGCGGCGCGGCGCCTGGGGACTTGGACCCGAGGAGACGCTAGTGCGAGTCGCGAGACTGGCGAGTAGGATGGAGGTGCCTGTTGTAGTGACGCATCCGCCACCGCCAGGCAGGCCCCTGGAGCGTTGGAAGGCTGGACCCCTGCGCGAGGCGCGGGAGCAGGGCGTAGTCGTGGCCGTGGAGAACATGCCCCAGAGCTGGGCAGGAGGCCTTTTGAGGATCAGGCGAAAGAGCTGCTACCTGCCCGAGCACCTCGCGGACGTGGGTGAGGTAACACTTGACTCCAGCCACGCCGGGGCCAGCAAGGTCGACCTCCTCAGGGCCCACTCGGTCCTCACGACCCAGCTCCGTCACGTCCATCTGTCCGACTCGAACCTGGAGACGGGCAGAGACGAGCATCGGCTTCCTGGCAAGGGTCGGCTCCCCTTGAAGCCTCTCTTGGCCGCCCTGGGGGCGAGCGGATATGCGGGGGCTGTGAGCCTGGAGCTCAAGCCCTGGCCGCTAGGGACTCCAGATTCCGAGGTTATCCTGGAGAGGATGCGCGCGGCGCTGAGGTTCACGCGTGAGGGCCTCGAGGCCACTTAGGCAGAGGCTTGCCCGACCCAAGGCTTTACCATTGGCTGCGTGCTCCGCTGTGTGCGAGGCTGCCGGGGACGACGCGGATGATAAGCTCTCCGGGAACTTCTTCAGAAAGGAGCCAGTGATGGGAGACGAACGAGTCGGCAAACTTGCACGGATCCTGGTGGACTACTCTATCGAGGCTGGGGAGGGGGACCAGGTTCTCGTCTCCGCGGAGGTGGGCGCCGGGCCCCTGATAGGGGCTCTCTACACGCGGCTGTTGCAGGTAGGCGCCACTCCAGTAACACAGGTTAGCTTGCCAGGGATGCAAGAGTTGTTCTTCGAGCATGCGCAAGAGCTTCACTACGAGGAGATCCCGCAGGTCACGCGCGCCATCTACGAGGGTGTGGACGCCCAGATCGGCATCCGCGCGCCGACCAATACCAGGGCGCTTGCGAACGTTGATCCCGAAAAGCAACAGGCGTTCCAGAAGCGGAACAAACCCTTGAGCGAGATGATGCTCGAGAAAGACCGTTGGGTGCTTACGCTCTTCCCGACGGAGGCCCTGGCGCAGGAGGCGCACATGAGTCTCTCGGAGTACGAGGAGTTCACGTTCGAGGCTATGGGACTCAATGAGGAAGACCCCGTGTGCTATTGGAGCGAGAAGTCGGCTGAGCAGGAGCGGCTCAAAGAGCGGCTGGAGGAGGCCCGCGAGATCCGTATCGTCGGGCCCGAGACGGACCTGACGCTCTCGGTCGAGGGACGTACGTTCGTGAACTCGGCGGGGATGCGGAACATGCCGTGCGGCGAAATCTTTACCGGGCCCATCGAGGATTCGGCGAACGGGACGGTGTACTTCAGTGTACCGGCGGCGATAGCGGGGCGTGAGATCTCGGGCGCGCGGCTTCGCTTCGAGGAGGGGAAGGTTGTCGAGGCGAGCGCGGAGAAGGGTGAGGAGTACCTGATGAGCCTGCTCGACGCCGATGCCGGGGCACGGTACCTTGGCGAGCTCGGAATCGGGACCAACTACGGCATCCGCCGGACGAGCGCGAACGTCCTCTTCGACGAGAAGCTCGGTGGGACGGTGCACCTCGCTATAGGCCGCTCCTACGCCCAGACCGGCGGCAAGAACGACTCAAGCGTGCACACGGACCTCGTCTGCGACTTGCGCGAGGGCGGAGAACTGTATGCCGATGGGGAGTTGATACAGGAGAACGGCCGCTTTCTCGAGTTCGACCTCGCGGGGGTGAACGATGCCAGGTGAGGCGATGCTGCGCGTGGGGAACGTCAGGGACGAGGACGCGATGGAGAGCGTCAGGGACGCACTCGACCGGCTCGGCGTCGACTACGAGCACGTACGCTCCGAGCCCGACGACGACCGCTTTCCCCAGACCGCCTACTTCTACGTACCCGGCGATTCGGCCGAGGGTGTAGAGCGGGCGCTCGCCGGTCTCTCAGGGGAGCACGGCTTCGACGCTGAGGTGCTTTGAGAGCAGCCGGGAAGAGGTGTTTGGAGGACAGGCTGCCAGGGATCGACGAGGGCTAGAAGGATGTCCAAAGAGCGAAGCATAGATGTACTGCGCATCGAGCGGGCTGTGCGTGAGATCCTGCTCGCCATAGGCGAGGACGTGGGGCGGGAGGGCCTGATCGAGACTCCCGAACGCGTCGCCGAAGCCTACGCCCGCCTCTTCTCGGGCCTCTATGACGACCCGGCCAAGTACCTGGAGGTCTCCTTCGCGGCGGACAGCAACGACGCGGTCTTGCTGCGGGACCTGCCTCTTGCGAGCATGTGCGAGCATCACCTGCTCCCCTTTGTGGGCAAGGTGCACGTCGCGTACGTGCCCGAGGAGCGCGTCGTCGGACTCTCGGAGATCGTACACCTGGTCGATGGCTTCGCCCGCAGGCCGCAACTCCAGAGACGTCTTACCGCACAGATCGCCGACGCGCTCTATGAGACACTGGGATCCCGCGGTTCCGTCGTTGTCGTCGAGGCCGAACAACTGTGCATGGCCATGAGAGGCGCCCAGAAGCCAGGCACCGTTACGGTGACCTCAGCGGTCCGGGGCCTCCTCGATGAGGAAACAGGACGCAGGTCTGATGTCATGGCGCTTATCTCACGCGGCGGGACGCGTGGTTAGGTAAACACCGCGTCAGGGCGCCCAGCACGGAGGGCAGAGGCTGGATTACCGCTTTTCGGCGGTCTTTACGGCTGCCTTCTCGGGGATTCCGGCCAGGGCGGCCCCGGCGATACCGGCATCGTTGTGCATCTCGGCCGGCACCACCTTCGTGCGCGTCGTGAGGTGGGGGAAGAACTTCTCGGACTTCTTGCTAATGCCGCCGCCGATGACGATGAGGTCTGGCCAGAGGAGGAACTCGACCCTGTGGAGGTACTCGTCGAGGCGCTCGGCATACTCTTTCCAGCTCAGATCATCACGCTTGCGGGCGCTGTCCGCGGCGCGGTGCTCGGCGTCCTTGCCCCTGACCTCGATGTGTCCGAACTCGGTATTCGGCACCAGCCGGCCGCCGACGAAGAGGGAGGTGCCGATTCCAGTACCCAGCGTGAGCATCAGGACGACGCCGTCCTCCTCCCTGCCTGCGCCCCAGCGCATCTCGGCGAGACCGGCCGCGTCCGCGTCGTTGACGACGCTCACGGGGGCGTCGAGCTCTCTTAGGAGCGCCGCGCGCAGGTCGAAACCGATCGCCGCTTTGTCTATATTCGCCGCCGTCTGTACGACGCCGTCCTTGACGACGGCAGGGAACCCGCAGCCGACGGGTCCCTGCCACCCGGCCTCGCGGATCACCTCGACCGCCGTCCCGACGATCGCCTCGGGCTTGGCCGGTTTGGGAGTCTTGATCCTTACCCTCTCCTCGAGCAGCTCACCCGACTGCGTGTCCACGGGCGCGCCCTTGATCCCCGACCCTCCGATGTCTATCCCGAACACGTTCATGAGCCCTCCCCAAACAGATATCGCCCTCATTCTATACGATCCGGTTTTGGCCTTTGGTGTGGGGTGCGCCCCGATGCACAAAGTACGTCGACGCGGGCGGAGTACCGCGGGTGCATGAGGCCCGTACCGTCGTCCTCTGCGGCTACACCTATGAGAACGTGGGCCTGATGTTTCTCTCCGGGGATAGTCGGTATCCCGACGGTCTGGGCAACAACGCCGGCCGGCTCGGCAGGCATTTAATGACCAAGATGTGGGCCGACGTCTTCGGATTCTTTTCAGTCACCGTCTTCAACGGGCATACCGGACCGGCGGCGCAGGTGTGGGGCATGGACGACTTTATGGTCGCGGATTTCGACGCGCCCTCGCACGGCTTCGTCGGCGGGGCCACGCCGAATGTCGAGAACCAGCGCCTCGAAGGAGTCTGTCTACCTCGAGAAGCACGCCTTCGCGTTGGACCCGTACCTCGAGGAACCGCAACTCCTCACCACAACGGCCGCGTGCGTCCCTCCGAACCCCGTGTAAGGGCCTGCGCTTCGACACGCAAGCGCTAGCGTCCTACCGGGTCCCGTAAGCAAGACCGAAGAAGTCTTGTAGCCCCGATCCAGAAAGTCTAGAGAGCGGTTCGCAGAGGTATAGACCCTCTGCGAACTGTGCGTTCGGCTACGAGCGAAAACAAAGCGTCGACAAGCTGAATTGCTGACAGGCTGACTGGCTTTTGCAACGAGGGTAAACCTCTTTGCAAACTCCTCTAGTTGTTACGCGTAGCGGGGCTAGCAGCGGCACCCTCGGGGAGCGGCTGCGGCCGCAGGAAGGCGTACCCGACCGCCACGATGTACGTGAACCAGGCGAGCAACTCCAGCAGGTTTGCCTCGGGGTCCCAGCCGAAGAATGCGGTGAGGAACTCGCTTACCAAGGTCCCCTCGCCCAGCACGGGCGAGCTGCTTAGGTCCCACAGCGGCATGATGGCGGGGAGTAGACCAGCCTCCTCGAACTCGGCCACACCGTGGGCCAGGAGCCCCGCGGCGACCAGGATTAGGAAGACCCCGGTCACTTTGAAGAACGTACCGAGGTTTATGCGCTTCCCTCCGGCGTAGACGGCGTAACCCAACGCCACGGCCCCCGCGATACCGAGCGCCGCGCCGAAGGCTACCTGCAGGGGCTCCGAAGTACGCGTGATCCCGAAAACGAAGAGCGCGGTCTCGACCCCCTCGCGCAAGACCATTACGAAGACCAGCGAGACCAGCGCGAGACTGCCACCCTGCTCCACGGCGCTGTCGATACCCTGGCGAATACTCCGCGCCACGTTGCGCGACTCCCGCCGCATCCAGAGGATCATGTACGTCAGGAACCCCACGGCGACCCACATCGCCGTGCCCTCGAAGATCTGCTCCGCCCTCCCCTCCAACCCACCAGCCGTCGCGAATAAAGTCCCTCCCACCGCCAGCGACACCAGTAGGGCCGCACCGACCCCGTACCACACCTGCCTGATGTCCTTGCGGCGTTCGATCTTGACGAGATAAGCGAGCACTATCGCCACCAGGAGCGTTACCTCGAATCCTTCCCTCAAAAGGGTAACGAAAGAACTAAACACCGAGACCTCGCCTCCTCGTTTGCCAATACACCTTACAAATGACAATCATTTGCAATAACTGTGTGGTAGCATAATCAGGGCAGGTTGCAGAGTCAAGGGATCGGCGACCTCCGTGTGAGCTAGGTCAAATTGCCTCGTCGAGCAGCTGGGCTTCGCGTTGTCGAAGGGCTTGTTGGGGTAGGCTTCGAGGATCGGCAGGCTCGCAAGAACATGGCCGCGGGCTGGTCAGAATCGGTGGTCCGGGTCACCCAGGCATGCATAGTGCTCTGACACGTTCATTTTCAGCGGGCTGCGGTCAGGCGTGGTCTCTGAGCCCCTGCACGACTGCCTCGGCCATCTCGTCTGTCGTGGCTGTGCCTCCGAGGTCGCGGGTCTTAGTGCCTGATGCCAGGGTCTCTTCGAGTGCAGTGAGGATACGGGCGCCTGCGCCGGGATGTCCTGCGTGGTTGAGCATCATGGCGCCGGCCCAGATCGCGCCCGCAGGGTTTGCTACGCCTTCACCCGCGATATCAGGGGCCGAGCCGTGAATGGGCTCGAACAGGGAGGGATACGTTCCTTCTGGGTTCAGGTTGGCTGAGGGTGCGATCCCGATGGCCCCGGCGATGGCGGCTGTCACCTCGGAGAGCAGGTCACCAAAGAGGTTGGAGCCGACGACGACGTCGAAGGAGTACGGGGCGAGCACGAGCCTGGCGGCCAAGGCATCAGCGTGCATCAGGGACGCCTCGACTCCGGGGTAGTCAGAGGATATCTCGCGGAAGATCTCATCGAAGAACGGCATCGTAACGCTGATGCCGTTCGACTTGGTCGCCCCGACCAGAAGGCCACGTCTGGCCTTCGCCTCCTCGAAGGCGTAACGGATTATCCTCTCCACGCCGCGTCGAGTAAAGATGCTCTCCTGGACGGCGATCTCATGCGGCGTACCCCTGTACACGCGCCCGCCGGAGTCAGAGTACTCTCCTTCCGTGTTCTCCCTGACGACGGTGATATCGAGGTCCTTCGGGTCCGCGAGCGGGCTCTTCACGCCGCGCAAGAGCCGGGCCGGGCGCAAGTTTACGTACTGGTCGAAAGTGCGCCTTATGGGGAGCAGGAGTCCCCAGAGGGAGAGGTGGTCCGGCACCGTAGGCCAGCCGACGGCGCCGAGGTAGATCTCATCGCAGGCCGCAAGGGTATCGAGGCCGTCTTCCGGCATCATCCGGCCGTGCTCCAGGTAGTAATCGCAGCCCCACGGGAACTCCGTAAAGCTGAGCTCGAGCGAAGGATCATCGCTCGCCGCGGCCTCGAGTACCTGCATGCCGGCGCGCACGACCTCGGGACCTATACCGTCACCCCCTATGACCCCGATCTCGACCACGGCTCTATGCTAGCAACCGGCGGAGGCAGCTAGCAAGCGCGGGAGGCATATAATCTCGTCTGCGTAGGTAACGTCGGGAGAGGCGGTGCCCCAGAGCAGAGGGCGCCGACCGCGACGCTTTAGATGCTGCATAGCCAAGCGGGTATCATAAGGGCGGGAAAGGAGGTCTATCGTGGACGAGAGAGATGTGCAGCGAAACCGAGACACCTCGGAGCGGCTAGATAGGCTAACCCGCGAGGGGTACAGGGTAGCCGTGGACCAGGCTTTCGAAGCGCAGAAGAGCGGCATGAGGCTCTCCAGGAGGTTTTTCGAGAACTGGGTCGAAACGCTCGATGACCACGTTGAACTCAACCGCAGGACCCTCGGTAGTCTGCAGCAGTTAGCGAGGGAACAGCGCGAGGTATTTAGAGCGTTGTCCAGGGAGTCGGTCGACGCCTACGACGGCTTTCTGGATTCCCTGGACGCCTATGAAGAGGAGATCTCGAACCTGGAAGAGCGTGCAGATTGAGCGGGGGATCTTCCGGGTAGGCTTGAAGGCAGGCCGGTCGTTGTATACATTGACCGGGTTGATCTAGCCGACGGGAGTCAGTAACACCGGTTCATGCGAGAGGAAGAGCTTTCAGAGAGCCTTTCGGAAGGGCCGCGGTCCGGCGGCTTCGACGGCGTCAACCCACTCGCGACGGATGTCCTGCGCCGCAACGGCCTGAAATCCTGGACCAAACCCGCCCCTTCCCTGTATCCGCACCAGTGGAGCTGGGACTCAGCATTCATCGCGCTCGGCCTCGCGCACGTGGACAACCGCCGCGCGACGGACGAGCTCGAGACCCTCTTTACCGGCCAGTGGTCGACGGGTAAGGTCCCCCACATAGTCTTCAACCCCGAGGCCCCACCAAGGAGCTACTTCCCCGACGCGGAGCGCTGGAACTCCTCCGCACTTTCTGAAGACGCACCCACTGGTCCGCGCACCAGCGGGCTGTGCCAGCCGCCCGTACACGCCATCGCCGTCAGGCGTATCTGGCAGACTGCGCGGGGAAAGGATGAAGAGCGCGTCGCCCGCGCCCGCTCCTTCCTCAGCGGCAACTACCGGCGTCTGTTCTCCTGGCACCGTTACCTGGCGACTGCCCGCGACCCGGAAGGCTCGGGGCTGGTGACCATCTACCACCCGTGGGAGAGCGGCACGGATAACTCCCCTCGCTGGGACGCGGCCCTGGAGAGGATCTCCGTCGGGCAGGTGCCTTCCTACACCCGCTACGACCTCAAGCACGTCACAGATCCCTCGCACCGTCCGACTGATAGCGAGTACGACCGCTTTTTGTGGCTGCTCGAGCTTCTCAAGCGGGTCCGCTACGACGAGGCAGATATCTACGAGCGTCACCCGTTCCTGGTCAAGGACGTCCTGTTTTCCGCCATCCTCGTTGCGGCGAACGAGGCCCTGTTGGAGATCTCCAAGGTAATCGAAGCCCCGCGGGAGGACAGGGCGCTCATAGTGAGTTGGATCGAACGCGGCCGTGCAGGCCTCGAAGAGCAGTGGGACCCAAACCTCGGACTCTGCTTGGACCAGGATGTACTCGCCGGCGAGTCCTTGCGGGTGTGCACCGTGGCAGGATTCGCACCCCTGATCGCCGGCGGCCTAGATCGCTCACGGCTCGGCGACCTTCTCGGGACGCTCGACTCGCAGGCCTTCGCCGGCAACCCCAGGTTGCGCTACCCACTTCCGCCTTCCACGAGTCCCGAAGAGCCCGGCTTCCACCCACGCAGCTACTGGCGCGGTCCGGTCTGGCCCGTCGCCAACTGGCTCCTGTGGTGGTCGCTGCTTCGCGCGGGAGAGAGTAAGAAGGCCCAGGCGATTCGCCGCGAGACCCTGGAAGAGCTCTCAGAGGGGGGCTTCGCAGAGTACTTCGAGCCTTTCACCGGTGAGGCGCTCGGCTCCGGGGAGCAATCTTGGACTGCCGCCGTCGCCCTCGACATGCTCGCCACGGGAGGCACAGACTGACCAGCGACTCCGCGCGGAAGATAATGGGGGCTGCACGAACAAAAGGCTCGCGGGGGCGAGGATCTTGCGTTAGCGGGCGGTTATGCGGCACCTGGTCTCAGCGAGCCGGGCGGCGGTTTCGACGTCGGCAAGTGAGGAGACAGCTTGGCACAGACCTGTGCACCAGGACAGATCATCATCCTGAATGGCACGCCTCGATCCGGGAAGTCGAGCATCGTCGACGTTATCCAGGACACGTTCGATGGCGTGTGGATGAACCTGGGCGTTGATAGGTTTATGCAGATGACCCCAGCCCGCTACTTGCCAGGGATGGGGCTGCGACCTGGCGGCGGACACCAGGACATCGAGACACTCGTTCCGATCCTTTATCGCGCGCTTTATGAGTCCATCGCCCACAGCCACGTGGGACTGAACGTCGTGGTGGACGTCGGCCACCACGACGCCTACGCTGTCCCGCGGGGGATCCTCCGTGACTGCGCGCGGTGGCTGAGCGGTTTGCCGGTCTTGTTCGTGGGCGTGCGCTGCCCGATCGAGACCATCATGGAACGGCGACGTACAACGGGCTGGGAGACCAGCACTCCAGCCGGCGCACCGGTGCCGCGGCCCGTGCATTTGTGGCAAACAGAAGTCCACATCCCTGGCACCTATGACCTGGAAGTCGACACGTCCGTTCTCAGCCCGGAAGCGTGTGCCGCGGCGATAAGCCAGCACCTCGACCATGGCCCGCCACCGTCGGCCTTTCGGCAACGTGCGGCCATGGCGACGACACAGAATTGAGCGGCGTGGATAGTTTAGTGTCCAACACATGCTGTCCGACGAGGAAGGCGTTAGCGGGTGGTCCCCACGAACGATCCTGATCGAGGCTCGGCGCTGCGACGGGTGCGCAGCGTGATCGAGCGTCTGGTTCGGGACGGCACCGCCGTCGCGCGTTCGGACGGCACGCTTCATAGCATCTTCCCGGTGGCGGTGTACGCCGCCGAGGGCGAGGCACTGCGGGAGTGGGTCTTGCGTGAGGAGGCTACGCGGACGATCGAGATTGGCCTCGGCTACGGCATCTCGGCCCTCCACATTTGCGAGGGCCTGCTTGGGAACGCGGACCCGGCGGCGCAACACGTCGCCCTCGACCCCTACCAGGCGACGAGGTTTGCGGGTTGCGGGCTGCAGTTCCTCGAGGAGGCTGGGGTCGCGGAGATGGTGGAACACCACGCGGAGGCTTCGGAGATCGCGCTGCCGCGATTCCTCGGCGAAGCCCGGAGTTTTCACCTGGCGTTCGTCGACGGTAACCATCGCTTCGACGGCGTCTTCCTCGACCTGGTCTTCCTCGGACGGCTCGTGCGCGCGGGCGGGCTCGTCTTCGTCGACGACTATCAGCTGCCGGCGGTAGCGCGCGCGGTGTCGTTCTGTGTGACGAACCTGGGCTGGACGCTCGAGGAAGTCTCCGCCGCGGACGATCTCCACCGGTGGGCCGTCCTCCGGACCTCCGCGGTCCCGGACACGCGATCGTTCGACTACTACGTCGACTTCTGAAGCCCGAACCTCCGCATGCCACGTGTAGCGGTTTGTGACCGGACCACAGCGGCTGGGAGATGCGTGTCGTGGCGTTTGCCATGTGCCGCTATCTGGAAGGGGTGGTGATCCACGAGGGCGCGCTGGTGGCCGGGTAGCTTCCGGGATCCCACACGTGGAGGGAATGGGCGGGCGGTTCGATCGTGGCGACGCTGGCCATGCCTTTGGCGGCATTCGCCACCTCGTTGGCCCACTCCAGCGTGGCGAGGCGGGCGTAACCGTTGCATCAAGCAACAGGCCACAGATATCAGGTTTCATGACGACCAGGTCGCCCTTCCTAACTGTTCCTAGCACCACCACGGCGCAGTAGGCGCCGACCGGCTCGTCTACGATCCTTGCAGACTTTCTGTCCGGGGGATCGGTATAGTGTGGACAGGGACATAGTGAAGGACGAGAAGGAGAAGATCACCTTGCTTGGCACAGCGGTAGAAAGAGCGATGAACGAGCAGATCAAGAACGAGCTCTCTTCGGCTTACCAGTATCTCTCGATGGCCGCGTACTGCGAGTCGGAGAACCTTCCCGGCTTCGCTCAGTGGATGCGGGCCCAGTCTCAGGAAGAGACCGTGCACGCGATGAAGTTCTACGACTTTGTCCTCGACCGCAACGGTCGGGTCGTACTGCGGGGGATAGACGGGCCCGTGGTCGAGTTCGGCTCGCCGCTGGAGGTCTTCGAGCAGGCGCTGGAACACGAAAAGAAGGTCACGGCGATGATCCACGACCTCTACGGGCTGGCGGTAAGAGAGAACGACTACGCGAGCCAAACTTTTCTGCAATGGTTCGTTACAGAGCAGGTCGAGGAGGAGAAGAACGCGGGGGACGTCGTCGAGACCCTGAAGATGGTCGGTGACAGGAGCGAGGCGCTCTTCCTGCTGGACAGGGAGCTAGGCCAGCGCCGGGCAGAGGAGCAGCCATCCGGCTGACGAACCGATTTTCTCTATGACTACCTACTTCTAGCGTGTGAGTGGAGGATCACGGTGGCACAACAGATGACGAACGAAGAGTACAAGAGCTTCATGCTCGACCGAGCTAGGACTGCCGTTCTAGCCACCGTGCGCACCGACGGCAGGCCCCATACGGCACCGATCTGGTTCGACCTTGAGGGCGATGCGCTGGTATTCACGACCGGAGAGAGCACGGTGAAGGGGCGCAACATGCGCCGTGATCCCCGTGTCAGCCTTTGCATCGACGAGGAAGAACCGCCCTTCCACTTCGTCGTGATCGAAGGCAACTCCGAACTGACCGCCGGGGATTCAGACCTCCTCTACTGGGCGACGCGCATTGGGGGCCGCTACATGGGCGCCGACAGGGCCGATGAGTACGGCCGGCACAACGCGGTTGAGGGTGAGCTGTTGGTGCGGGTAACGCCGCAGAAGGTCGTTGCGTACAAGAACATCTCTGACTGACAGCGGGTTTTGGAAGGGCGCCCTTCCAGGACCCGCACTGGTCAGCATGTCAGCAC
>DASQWQ010000179.1:0-4293 GCA_035640175.1 Rubrobacter sp.
GGTGCCGAGAACGAAACTGCCACGCCAAACCGGTCGGCGCCCCGGGGATCTCAAAGGCTTCACGCTGTGGAGCCTTCGGAGGCAAAAACCTCCCCACGAGCCGCGGAACGCCCACCCCACAACCTACCGCTGGAGTTGAGCAGCTTCATCGGGCTAGTGGGAGCAGGAACCACCTTCACCCAGCAGCAGGTCATCGGAGGGACGATCCAGTGCGATGGCATCCCCTGCGTTGCCACAGGAGACAGGCAAGTGCTCTTCGAGCAGGTCGGCGATGGGGTACGCGACAGGATGCTCGACAAGGGTAAGCACGACATCCTACGTGCTCAAAACTATACAAGCGACCGCGACGTAGTCAGGGGTGGGTACGACAAAGACGGCGACGACTTCGACGGGGTTATGGGTTCCTTTGTATACTAGGGCAGGGTTAAGGATAGTAGGAGGGGGTAGAGGTTTGTCGACAGACGCGACACACCTAGCGGACCAAGCAGATGATCTAGTGATGGGTAGATCGTACCCTCCGATCGCAGCCTACGGCATCATCGGCGCAATGACCACGTGCGCGCTGGTCTCCAAGGAGGGCTCTATCGACTGGTTATGCATGCCAGATTTCGATAGTTCTGCAGTGTTTGGTCGCATCCTCGACTGGCACAAAGGCGGCCATTTTCAGATTGCTCCGCGGGGGGTCCAATCTGTCGAGCGACGGTATTTGCCCAGGACCAACGTCCTCGAGACGACGTTCTCGACTGCGACCGGGCTCGCGACGCTGACAGACTTCATGGTCATGGAGCTCCCAGACTCCTCCGAACAAGATGACCGGACCGGCAACCGATTACAGCTCTCTGGCAGTTTCGACGTCGTGTTGCCCACGAACAAAAAACAGTTGCCCCCAATCGAACAGTTGCGCGCGGGGATACCTCTCCACGCGAGGTATCACCAGAAGGTGGCGCGTATCTTCGAGTGCACCGAGGGCAAAGTCAGCTTCGCGATGGAGTGCCGACCGCGCTTCAACTACGGTAGGGTTACACCCCACGCCGTGCTGATCGAAGAAGAAAAAGGGACGTCGAACCACGCCTTTGCCCGCGGCGGCGCCAGCGCCATCTCCCTCTACTGTTCAACGCCAGTGAATATAATCGACCACGCTTTTCACGCCGAGGGCTCGTTGAGGGCTGGGGAGAAAGCGCATTCGGTAGTGACCTACCAGCCCTTCTTCCTACCCATCGCCGAAGACTTCAACGAGGACAAGGTCGAATGTATGCTCGAAGAGACTGTCCGGTACTGGGAGCACTGGTCCGAGCGCTGTAGCTACGATGGGGAGTACCGGGACGACGTTTTGCGTAGCGCGCTGACGCTCAAAGCCCTGACGTTCGAGCCGTCCGGCGCCATCCTGGCGGCGCCTACGACCTCGCTCCCCGAATCTCCTGCGGGCGAAAGAAACTGGGACTACCGCTTTACCTGGATCCGTGATGCGACGCTGTCGCTCGACGCCTTGTGCAGGCTCGGCTACAAAGATGAGGCGCGCGCGTTCAAGCGCTGGTTGGAGTGGACCGCGGCGTACCCCGAGGATCTGCAGATCATGTACGGGCTGCGGGGAGAGCGGTGGCTCACGGAGGTCGAGCTGCCGCTGGAAGGCTACAAGTGGTCGACCCCCGTGCGCGTCGGGAACGGTGCATACTCGCAGTTCCAGTTGGATATCTACGGCGAGATACTCGACTCCACGTACATCTACCGGAATGTGGCACTCGCTCGGAAGGAGGATTCCGACAACTGGGGGTTCGAGACCGGGACGGGTCTGGACCCGGAGGAGTACGAGACCGAGCCGGATTACTGGGAGTTCCTGGCCGCCGTGGTCGAGTTCGTAATCGAGAACTGGCGTCGTCCCGATGCCGGCTTATGGGAGTCCCGGGCCGGGTACCGGCACTTCGTCTACTCGAAGGTCATGTGCTGGGTCGCGCTCGACCGAGGCATCAAGATTGCTGGGGAGCTCGCCCGAGAACAGGACGGGCGCGAGCGCTACGGCATCGACGACGAGAAGCTCTGGCGCTGGGAGAGGGTGCGCGAGGAGATAAAGGACGACGTGCTGTCCAACGGCTACGACCCGAACTACAAGGCCGGCCTGGGGGCGTTCGTTCAGTTCTACGGGAGCAAGAGCCTCGACGCCAGCAGCCTGAGGCTCCCCCTCATTGGCTTTATCGAGGCGGACCACCCAATGATGCGCTCAACCATCGAGGCCATCAAGCAGGACCTGACCTCGCCGGAGGGGTTTGTCTACCGTTATAGCACCAAGGACTTCGACGATGGCCTCCAAGGTAAAGAGGGGACCTTTTCCATCTGCACTTTCTGGCTGATAAGCAACCTGATCGCCTTGGGCGAGATGCGCGAAGCCCGCGTTCTCTTCGAGACGGTGCGAGCTTACGCCAACGATCTCGGGCTGTTTAGCGAAGAGATCAACCCCGAGACGGGCGAGATGCTCGGTAACTTCCCCCAGGCATTCTCCCATCTGGCGTTCATCGACGTCGCGGTGGAGCTCTCGCGGACCATGCACGCCTCGCTGAGCGAGCAGAATAAAACAGAGCGATCGTCGAGCATCCTGGAATCGTCTCCACCAGAAGGAGATTACCGTTCATGAGCGCTAGACCGACCGAGAATCTGGAGGTTGACGTCCTGATCGTCGGGTCGGGCCCCGTCGGCTGCACATTCGCGCGCAAGCTGGTGGAGGCGGGACGTTCGGTGCACATGGTGGACGCCGGGCCACAGATGTCGAGGCGCCCCGGGGAGCACCTGAAGAACGCCTACCAGTACCAGCGGAACATAGACCTTTTCGCCTCGGTGATCCGAGGTCATCTTCACACACTCTCGGTCCCAACCAGCAACGAGCCGGTCATGACCCTGAATCCGGGCGTGTTCCAGGGTGAGCACGGGAAGAAGTTTCGCGGCTTTACCCTCCACAATCAGAACCCGGATCAGGACCCGGTCGTGAATCTTCCGGGAGCGGGGGTCACCTACGCCGTCGGGGGGATGGCCACGCACTGGACGTGCGCAACGCCGCGCCAACATCCCACCGTCGAGCGCAGCGACATCTACTCGGACGCGGAGTGGGACCGGCTTTATAGCGGGGCCGAGAAGCTTCTCAATACCCACAAACACGAGTTCGAGGGTTCGATGCGTCACATGGCAGTGCGCGATGCGCTCCAGGAGGAGTTTTCTGAGTTGCGGGATCCCTACGGGGTGCAGAACCTTCCGCTCGGGGTCGAACGGCGCAAGGACAACCCTGTGCTCGTGCACTGGAGCGGAACCGACACCGTGCTCGGTCCGCTAGCCGAAGGCAACCAGGACAGAGAACCATTCATCCTCCAGGAACAGCACCGCTGCACCCGACTAGTCCCGAGCCGGGACGGGTCTCGGATCGAGTACGCTGAGGTCGAGGACCTCATAGAGTGGCATACCGTCAACGTCCGAGCCGAGACCTACATCGTTTGCTGCAACGCCTACCTGACCCCACAAGTTCTCTACAATTCCGGTATCCGGCCGGAGCCGCTCGGGCGCTACCTCACCGAGCAGCCGATGACCTTCTGCCAGATCGTCCTGAAGCAGGAGATCGTCGATAGTCTTTCGGAAGACCCGCGATTCGCTGAGCGGGTGAGAGCACACCGGGAGCAGAATCCGCGCGATCCGGTCCCCATCCCTGAGGACGAGCCGGAGCCGAACGTCTGGATCCCGGTCTCGGAGGAGCGGTCGTGGCACTGCCAGATCCACCGCGACGCGTTCCACTACGGCGAGGTGGCCCCACACATAGATCCCCGCCTGATCGTCGACCTGCGCTGGTTCGGCCTCGTCGAGCCCCAGTACGAGAGCCGCATGACCTTCTCTGACACCATTACAGACGCTTTCGGCATGCCGCAGCTGACCTTCGAGTGGATCGTAAGCGACGAAGACCGACTCAAGCAGCACCGGATGATGGGAGATATGCTGCGGGCTGCCCAAGCGCTTGGGGGCTTCCTGCCGGGATCTGAGCCGCAGTTCGTCGTGCCCGGGCTGCCGATCCACGTCACCGGGACCACCCGCATGGGCAGGAGCCCCGACGACAGTGTGGTAGACGCGAACTCGCAGGTGTGGGGCATCGAGAACCTGTACCTGGGCGGCAACGGTCTCATTCGACGTGGTGCGGCGAGCAACCCGACCCTGACCAGCATCGCGATGGCCTTGAAGTCTGTCGAGCACATCATCCAGATGGAAGGGACGAGGGGCGACGAGACAAGGGGAGCAGGCGCGCCCGCTTCTCCCCCCGAGGAGAGG
>DASQWQ010000180.1:0-7901 GCA_035640175.1 Rubrobacter sp.
ACTCCGCTCCCGATGAGTGTCTATGGGGCATAATGACCCGTAGCGAGTGCAGGCGACCACCGCCCAGAGAGGAAGTGGAGTTCCGCATGGGCGACTCTGAAGAACTCGTCAGCAAGGAAAGGCCTCGTAGGCTGATCGAGCGCCTCAACGACAAGGAGAAGCTCATCGGGCGCAAGAGCCCGGCCAGGGGCGGGCAGATGAGCGAGGAGGAGCTGGCAGCGGAGATCGAGAAGCAGAGGACACTGAATGCTGCCCGGAGAGGTTTCACGTTCTAGAGTCCACCTTCTCTATTCTCACCCGAGGAAGGGGAATAGGGATTCTGCGAACTGTGCCTGTACGGGGTTCTCGGAGGTTCGCTTGCACCCGTAAGCCTCTAGCAACGCTTAAGTAACAATACGTAATTGTGGGGATGCGCCGACTTGCCGTAGGAGGCACTATGCTTGCAGTAGTAAGAGTTATCGACGAGGTTGCACCATGAAAGATCGAACGGATGAGATCCGCAGTACGAGGGCCCCGACGCTGAGGGAAGACCAGATCGAGATCCTCAGACGCTACGGGCAGACGAGGAAAACGGAGGTTGGGGAGGTCCTGTTTAGGGCAGGCGACACCTCCAACGACTTCATAGTCGTCCTTGAAGGCGAGGTGGAGGTGGTCGACGACTTCGCCGGCGAGGCACGGACGATTGGAGTCTTCATTGCGGGTCGTTTCCTGGGCGAGCTGAACATGCTCACCGGGCAGGCGATGTACCTCACGGCCGTGGTACGCGAGGGAGGGGAGGTGCTGGCCATCCCCCGCGAGCGGCTCAAGGAGGTAGTCACCGAGGAGCCCAACCTCTCCGACGTCATCCTGAAGGCCTTCCTGGCCAGGCGCTCTTACATGATGAGGACAGGGTTGGGCCTGAGGATAATAGGCTCGCGCCGGTCTGTCGACGCGGCGCGCCTTAGGGAGTTCGCGGCCCGCAACCGGGTGCCCCACGTCTGGATCGAGCTCGAGCAGGATCCTACAGCCGAAGCCCTGCTCGAGAGGTTCGGCGCGAAGCCCTCGGAGGCGCCGGTGACCGTCTGGCAGGGCGAGGACGTGCTCAAGAAACCGACCAAGGCCGAGTTCGCCCGCGCCACGGGCCTTGAGGTAGACGCCCCCTTGGAACGTACCTACGACCTCGTCGTGGTCGGGGCAGGTCCGGCTGGCCTCGGCGCTTCGGTCTACGGGGCTTCTGAGGGCCTCTCCACCCTCGCCCTCGAGTCGATAGCCCTAGGAGGGCAGGCGGGCACGAGCTCCAGGATAGAGAACTACCCAGGCTTCCCCGCTGGGCTCTCCGGCTTCGAGCTCGCCAGCCGCGTTCTGGTGCAGGCCGACAAGTTCGGCGCCCGCACCGCTGTGCCGAGGGAGGTGGTCGGCCTAAGAAGGGAGGACGGTCACTTCCGCATCGAGCTCTCGGAGGGCGGCGAGGTTGCGGCACGCAGCGTGATAGCCGCGAGCGGGGCCCGCTACCGCAGGCTAGAGGTGCCCAGCCTCGGGCGCTTCGAGGGCGTGAGCGTCCACTACGCGGCCACGGAGGCCGAGGCCCGGCTGTGCGAAGGTGAGAAGGTCGCGGTCGTCGGCGGGGGCAACTCGGCGGGTCAGGCGGCGCTGTTCCTGGCGGGACGCACGAGGAGGGTCTACCTGCTCATAAGGGGAGATGATCTGAGCAAGAGCATGTCGAGGTATCTCGTCGACCGGGTTGCGCAGGCCGAGAACGTCGAGCTGCTCGCCACGACGGAGGTCCGAGAACTCATGGGAGAGGACCTCCTAGAGGGGGTCGTAGTCCAGGACAACCGCTCCGGCGCGCGTCGAACCCTCGGGGCCCAGGCGCTCTTTGTCTTCATCGGGGCTGACGCCAACACCGGCTGGCTGAGAGGGGCAGTCGACCTCGACGAGCGCGGCTTCGTCCTGACGGGCACGGAGTTAAACGGTTCTGCGCTCAAGGAAGACTCCTGGCGAGAACGTTCGCGGGAGCCGTTCCTCTTGGAGACGAGCCTGCCTGGCGTATTCGCAGCTGGCGACGTGCGCAGCGGCTCGATCAAGCGGTGCGCCTCCGCGGTGGGGGAGGGCTCTATGGCGGTGAAGTTAATCCATCAGTACCTGGCTGATGCCGGCGTGCACGAGGCGTGAGGCGGGGACAGAGGTTTACAAGTCAATTCCATGAGGCAAAGCGTCCCCCGATGTGGAGCGAAAGGAACTAGGCGTGGACGACCGTGTCCGGCGGATAGGAGGGTGACGTCGACACCACTCTGACACCACCGCGAGCGCAGTACGGTGCAACGCATAGCAAGCCGGAGAAAGGAAACCGGCTTGTATATGCGGCATTTGCAACAACCAGCAAGGTAGGCGGCCCCAAGCGTGCGCCGATGGTTGGCTGGTGCTTCTACCCTTGAATTGGTATACGGTGCGATTGGGCGATACTCCATTGGTTCAGCATGACAGGAGGGCATGAGCTCTAAAGGCGACCTCACAAAAGGTGTCCAACACCACGCTAAGGATGCTGCCCAGAGCGCCCAACCGTGGATGGAGCGGCTCGCGCGCTTGGGATACGCAACCGAGGGTGCAGTGTACTCGCTCATTGGCCTGCTCGCGGCGGGCGCGGCGTTCGGCACCGGCGGGCGCGCTACCGGGCAGCACGGTGCCTTAGAAGTCGTTGCAGGAAGCCCCTTCGGTGGCATCTTGCTTAGTTTGATCGCGGTCGGCTTCCTGGGCTACGCTTTCTGGCGGAGCGTCCAGACAATAGCGGATCCTGACAGGGAGGGCACCGACGTGAAGGCGCTCGGCAAGCGGGTTGGGTACGGCGCAAGTGCCTTGATCTACGCGGGCCTCGCTTTCAGCGCTGTGGGATTGGTTTTTGGGTCGGCTAGTCAAGAGGGTGGAACCCCCGATGACTGGACGGCACTGCTGCTGTCATGGCCTTTGGGCCAAGTCCTGGTCGTCGGTGTTGGCATCGCTGTGATTGGCGTAGGGCTCCGTGAGCTCAATCAGGCTTACAAGGCCCGGTTTCTTGAGTATCTCAAGCTCGACGAGATGGGGGGGAGGGTAAGGAAATGGACCGAACGCTGGGGACGTCTTGGCGTCGCTGCGCGGGGGATCGTCTTCGGTGTTGTCGGGACGTTCCTCATTCGCGCAGCACTCGAGTACGATCCGCAAGAGGCTCGAGGTCTCGGCGGCGCGCTGCGGACATTTGCCCAGCAACCTTTAGGACCGTGGCTGTTGGGAGCTGCGGCCCTCGGGTTGGTCGCCTATGGGATGTTTATGCTCTCGGTGGCGCGCTACCGGTACATAAGCACGGGCAGGGTTCAGTAGTGTTGGCTAGCGTATGGGATCGAGACCAAAGGTCGTGGGTGCCGATAATCCCGCGACCATAAGCTCTCCGGTCGAACTCGCCTTGCGGGATCCGTAGCGTGTTGGTCGATCCTCGTCGGTCACCGTTCTGCTTTTAGGTAGAGCTCAAGAATCTGTACGCGCGAGTCGACTCTCGCTGACACCACCCTGATGGCACCGGGAACGCAATAGAGTGCAACACATGGGAAAGGCCATAATTTCTCTCTGATACGCCAGAGGTACACAAAGGACCAGGGAGCATCCTAGCGAGAGAAGGCTTGGTAAGTCGCTAGGGAGAGGTCCTGAATCGTCTCTCTGGCCTCCTCTTGCGGGGCACCTTCGGAGAAGACGACGATGTAGTACTCCTGACCCGTGCCGCCGCTCTCCTCAGGGAACACTACCCCGGCGTCTGAGAAGGTGCTCTCGTAGGATCCGATCTTGTGGGCCACGCGGGTCTCCTCGGGGAGCGGCCGGGGCAGGCGACCCTCAAAGGTCGTATTCGTCATGAGCTCGAGCATCTCGGCTGAGAGCTGTGGGCTAGTGTAGGAGGGATCGGCAATCTTCTTCAGCACAAGCAAGATATCGTTTGGGGTCGTGGTGTTGATGGGATGCCAGTAGCGCGTGGAGTCCGCGCCTATTCGGTGAAGCTCGGCTTCTATCCTCTCCTCCTCCAGATAGCGGTTGAGCATCAGCTCTGCGGTATTGTCGCTCTCCTTGATCATGAACTTTGCGCACTCGCGTAGGGTCATGGTGTAGCCGACAGGGTACTTGTTAGGGTCTCTGTAGAGCACGCCGGTGCCGTAGGCCCAGACATCCGAGTAGCGCATAGTGATCTCGTCGTCCAGACTCAACTCACCTCGGGAAGCGGCTCTGTAGAGCGTAAGCAGAGCGTAGAGCTTGCTAAGGCTTGCAGCCACGAAGCGCCGATCAGCGTTGAGTGAGACCGTCTTGCCAGAATAGGGATCGAAGACCATCACCCCATGGGTCCCTGCGTGAGACTGGGAGACGCCTAGGAGCTTGGAGTGCAGCTTCTCTACGGCTTGGGCTCGTGCGGGTGCTGGAGGTTGCGGTGGTTTCGTAGAGGTTGGGCGATCCACGGACGCAATCGCTGTAGTCTTAGCCGATCGCTCGGAGTCCCACAGAAAGTAATTGGCTACCAAGAGGCACAACAGAAGGCCGAATATCAGCAGCGGCCAACCTCTGCGTCGTTGCCGGCGCCTTTGGTTCCTCGCGTGCCGACGCGTTCGGTCTCTCACGGTACGCCTGTAAGCTCTCCTTGGTCGTCCGGCCATGGCTAGTGCACACATTAGCAGTAACCCCTAGCCCGAGTACTTCTTGCAAGAATTGCATATTCCACCAGCTCTTCGGTTAATGAGGGACAGGAGCCCCGTATTGGGACACTGATTAGCCGATGGTCCATTGGAGACCGAAGGTTTGCGAGGAAACCAGCGACGCGTAATCCACGGGCTCTCCTGCCCCCACTTGACCCTAGTTTGACCCTAACCCGCACGCAATACCGTGCAATTGTAGACAACCGAGCGACCGAGAAGCCGCTTGCTTATGCGGGATTTGCAAACTCGTGCAACGCCCAGCAACCACTGACCGGGCACCGGTAAAGTGATGAGGTCAGCGGTTCGAGTCCGCTCGGCGGCTCTTTACAATGGGCTTAGGAAGCGGAACACTCGGAATAGAAGCGACACCTGCTCCCAGGTGTCGGCGGATTGTGGCTTCAAGACGGTCGCGGGTTCGAGCGCCGTCGGTCACCCTATGATTCGCAGGATAAACGTAACAATGCGGAGATCGTTTCGCCTAGATCCGCACGTATGGTAATGGGGCTTTTTCACTCTCTCATCCGGCTAACCTAGATGAGTGCCGGCTGGGGCACTTCGTGGCACTAGGATCCGAGCATGGGGGTAGCTTTGCGCGCTCGGGGGTATACATACCGCGTCGAAGTAAGCCGAAGGGTTGGGCGGGCACGCTTGAAGAACGGTCAACCCGGACAGGAGGACACGTAATGACGGAACCCACGGGTGGAGGCGCCTTCCCGGAACTTTTTGAAGTCATACAAGGTTACGCACAAAGAGACTACAGTCACCAGGTCAAGGCACTCAGGATAATCGCCGCCGCTTACCTGCCCTTGTTCGAAGTCTCCCCAATGCCTGACGCCAAGCAGGTGGTCGAGGACGTCCTCAACCGCAACAAGTTCCTGTTGAGCGACCCGGAGACCGGCCAGCTGGAGCCAGCAAGCGTGGACGCGGTGGTGAGCGTGGCGACCTCCCGACTCGTCGAAGAAGATCTAAAGTGGGGGGCTGGCTGCCTGCTCAACATCATGGACGCGCTCAGGCGCCGGGCGCAGAGCGAGGGTTACGAGACCTACGTGCTGGACGCCGACGAGGTTCTGGATGGCCTGGAGACGATACTGGCGGCGGACATAGCGGAGCACGTGATCGAGGACATCGTAGAGGAGGGGTGAGTGCCCCGACCGCCGGGGTAGTGTTCACTTGTGGCAGCATTCAGCGTAAGGATCGCCCACAGCGTGCTCGGATGCGCAGACGCGAGACAGTGGCGTATATCCGCTAGCCCAATGCGATTCTCATTATTCGCCGGAGGTAGACGAAAGCCGATGCTTTCTCAAGCGCCCAGAGAGTAGCTCGCCCGGATTTGCGACGAAGTGCAAGGCAGTGGGGATCAGGTCCCGACCGTTATGGACTGCTATCAGGATCCGACCCGCTCTCAGACTCCGGGATGCCTTCTCCTCCTTCGCGGAGCGTGTTCATCTCGTCCTCCAGCCGCTGTAGGCGCTCGTCGATAAGATCTAGATGCTCACTGACCACTTTCCTGAAATCTTCCTCCGAACTCTCCGGGTCGTTTTCCAGCATCCTATGCGCGAAGCTTCCTCCCGCGAGTCCTGAAGCGGCTCCCGCAAGCCCTGAAGCAGCGCCGGCAAGCCCCGAAGTACCTCCGGCGTGGTCCGCCAGGTGGTTTGCATACCCCTCGATAGCGCCAACGTTGAAGGTGCCTCGTCCCCGTCCCGCGCTACCACCTTCTTCTCCGCGCCTCGGGCGTCCTTGCACGCGTTCTCGCACGCGTCCTCGAACACGCTTCTCCGCGCGCCCTTGAGATCCCTTGCGCCTACCCCTTTTGCCCACGTGAGCCTCCTTGCCTCTTACCAACGGCTTGCGTGATCGGCCTAGCTGTACCCAGTGAGGCCTCGACATAATCCACACCCATGCTGAGCACTCTCGAACCGCCACCCACAGGCGCGAGGGTGCAACTCGGCTCGGGAGGCAGAGGACACCGAGATGGTCGAGGAAGGCGTAAGCTGCGAGGAGATCAACGTGGACGAAGGGACCACAGCTTCATCGAAGGGCCGGGGCTTCCAGCGCACCGGTCCTCCTTCTCCCACAGGTCGAACCTGCCTGGCTACCGTGGACGAGGGTGTCCGGCGAATAGGAGGGTGACATTGACACCACTCTGACACCACCGCGAGCGCAATACGGTGCAACCCACGGCAAGGCAGAGAAGAGCGAACCCCCATAGGTATGGAGAATTTGCAGGGCCATGCAAACCGCTGCAACGCCCTATTTATCACTCGTAAAGAGATGAGGTCAGCGGTTCGAGTCCGCTCCTCGGCTCTCCGAGCATTGCCAACTTCCCTGTGAGCGCTCAGTACCCGTTCAGAGAGCTGCTAGAGAAAGCAGTCTATGGTCGCCTTAGCGTCGCCCACATCATCGTGGCAAAGGGCGCTGAATAGAGCAGGTACTTCCGCTTCCCCCGCTTCCGTGCCCATAGCGCCGCTGGCAGGTAGTAGGAGAGCAGCAGGACTGCCGCCGCGCGTTCGGAACCTTGCCCACTGCCCTCTTCTGAATCAGGTGGCTCAGCAATGTTGCCTCCACTCTCGAGGCGCTGGTACGCCAGCGTAACGCCGCTCGTCAAGGCGAGCCAGCCAACGAAGTTCAGCAGCGGAATGCCACGCTTGCCGTTCGGCCCCTTTACCTCAGAGGCGTACGGGCCGCCTCCGCTCCACTCCCATAGGCCAAGGTCCAAGCCGAAGGGGTCCAGCAAGAGGTCAAAGGTGGTCGCCGCTAGCGCCACGGCACGTGCAATGGCCAGGCTCTCCTTGCCCTGGTGCGGATCAGCAGCGTAATTGATAGGGCCTTTCACCAGTGCCAAGGTTCCGTAGCCAACGTTGTACCAGCCGAGGACGATGGCCAGGGGCACACCACTAACCTGGGGCCGCGCGTGGTGGCGTAGTATTTTCAGGAGGCGGACGGCCAGAAGTTCGCCCAGAATCGGTATGGCGTTCCCCAATGCGACGAAGAGCAGGGTGCCACGCACACCCCGGGTCCGCACCGAGTGGATGACGTTCAGAGCAGCCACGATCAAGGAATGTGCGCTGACCACCTTAGATGCGCGAGGGTCTAATTCGCTCACGCCTCGCCTCCTTTCGCGGCTTCTGTCTTAGATATTCGGGCGATGCCCGTGGCTGGGCTCGCGAAATGCATCGTGCCTACCTTCTTGGACGACAGGGTATGAGGAACGGCACCGCCCCT
>DASQWQ010000181.1:0-5000 GCA_035640175.1 Rubrobacter sp.
GGAAGAGTTGCACACGATACTCGCGGACTCGGGCGACTCGCCTCCCAAAGCCGCGTGCATCAGCCTCACGGGGTACATGCATGACAACGACTTCGTCCCTTCGCTCGTTCGTTTGTACAAGAAAAGACCTGGACCCAGAGAAGAAGCTGGGCCCAGGTCAGAGGCGGGAGCCTCTCGCCGGCTCTCTAGTTGCCCCCTCGCACCGTCTGCAATACCTCGTCGGCATTGTTGAAGGTGTCGGTGCTCGAGTTCTTTATCTGATCGACTACCTCTTGTGGCGCGTCGTTGTTCTGGACCTCCGATATGACCTCGTCCTTACTTGCCGGGAAGTCCATGTTCGGCAAGTACTGCTGGAGTTGGCCCAAGTCGAGATTGCTCAGATCGCCCAAGTTGCCAAGGCCCATGTTCCTGTTCCTCCTGTCTCGCTTTCTGCAGACTTCGAAGGCTTTTCTACCCACCATGCTCTCTGCCAAACCAACGTCGCCTGAGGGAGAGCTTTGCGTGCATGTTTGAGCACTACCGAATGTTTGGCCTCCGTACTATTTGGTTACATATCAAACAATCATAAGTGGTGTGAGGAGGAACACATGGCCACGGATAAGGACAAAGGGATCCTGGACTCGGCTACGGACCATCTGAGGGAGACTACCAGTTCTTTGAAGGGCGAGGGCCCATGGCACTCGGCCAACTCGGACGTCTACCACAACAACCGCAATTGTCAGACCGGTAACAGCATCGCGTCCGAGAACGTTCAACAGGGGAGCGGCGGCAAGCAGCTCTGCGAAGAGTGCGAACGGCTCAACAGCGCAGGTGGTCCGGTAGGCAACCTCACTAGCCTCTAACAGGAACGGCCACAGCTGCAAACGTGCCGCCCGGGCGGCGCGTTCTTCGCGCGCTAGTAGTGAGCCGGACCAGAGAGCGTGGCACAGGAAGGCCGCCTGTCGCAAAGAAATGCTCCCCGGTGCTGAACAGAAGTCCTATGTTGTGCTATGTTAGGACGCCCGCGAGAGGTCGCGGGCGCGGTGTGAGGCAGAGGACTATGGTGGAGGGGTTCGGTATTGAAGATGATAGATGCCGAGAGGGCACGGGTCGAGCGACGTCGATCGGCGATCGTAGAGATCCAGAAGCATCTCGCCGGGCTCTACAGAGGTTTCGTGTGGTGGGCTTCTCTGTATGGGGAGGTGGACGACCACTACGAGAAAGAGCGGAGGGAACTGGTCGTCGGGCTCCACGACGAGCTATCCAACCAGTATCTGCCGCGGTCCGTGTGGCTCACGGAAGGTAGCCGCAAGAAGGTCGAGAACTTCCTCAGGATGTCGGAAGAGCTCTGTTCCGAGTTCTCCAGGGAGATAGAGGAGCGGGGCTACCCGCGGGTCAGACACAGCATGGAGAGGCGTGTGAGCAAGAAGCTGAGGCCGCTAAAGACAGAGGCTGAGTCCGGACTCGAAACCGAGCTTGCTGAGCCCCGCCGCCCGGGCTGGCGCGATCGCCTGCGCAAGCCGTGAAATAGCTAGTCAGCACGCTCAGGCCCGCGGCCTTCGCCTGTCACCAAGCCGCCTGGGACAGGCGACGTGCTGAAATGCTGCTCTAAGCGCAGAGCGCTTCTTGCACGAGCCGGAGCGTCTCTTCGGCGCAGCCCCAGGAGAGGGTGATGCGTGATCCCCCATGGCCGTAGTTGTGGATGCGGAGGGTCTCGTACGGGCCGTCCTCTCGTACCAGGCGTATTTCGGGCCGGCCCGGCCTGAGTCCTACTTTATGCTCCAGGACCTCGACGCCTGTCAGGCGCGGCTCCAGTTGCGCGCAGCGGTGAAGGATGCTCGCCGCGGTCTCCGGGTCGGGTTCGAGGTCCCATTCGCCCTCGTCGGCCGTCCCGCCAAGGATGCAGTCATTCGAGCGGGGGACGATGTAGGTGACGCCCTCCGGGTTCTCTTCGTCCAGCACGAAACGCTCTATGCCGGGGTTGCGCACGCGCACGATCTGGCCTCGGATCGGCTCCATTGAAGTGTCGTCTACCAGATCCCTGGCTCCGAGCCCGACGCAGTTGACGACTACGCGCGCATCTACCTCGTCGAGCGAGGAGAGGGTACGCCTCTGCACGCTTCCTCCGGCGGCGCTGAAGCGGTTCATCAGGTATGTGAGATAGATGGGCATCTCGACCACCGGCGCGACGAAAGCGTGGCCGTCCCTGTAGCCGGGCGGTAGTTCGTCATCGCGACATCGACGGACGTGAGGCACGGCACCGGCCCACCACGGGTCGAGAACTGGTTCGCGCGAGATCTCCACACCCTCGCGCATGAGGACGCCGCTCTTGGGAGTATCTGAGAGCTCCTCGAAGATCTCGAAGGTCCTGCTGCCCCAGGAGAGCACGCTGGCTTCGGGGTAAGCCTTGTACGGGTACCAGATCGCGGCCGCAACGCTCGACGTTGTGTCATGAGGCAACCTGGCAGCCACGATCCCGGCGTCAAGGCCTACCTCCCGCAGACAGATGGCCGCCGTCAGCCCGATCACACCGCATCCCACAACGACCGCATCCGCGCGGGCCAGAGTTTCCTCCTCACTTCCTCCTCACTACTCGTCCGACACACTATATGTCTTGACGAGGCCTTCCGCGACCTCTCTGGAGAGCGAGCGTGTAGGATTACGGGTTGTCAGGGAGGTGGTCCCGAGGGCCAGGATCGTTCGGAGGACGGATGGCAGATAGCGGTAAGAAAGCGGCCGGGTATGTCGCGGCCGAGGTTATGGCGCGGGCAGGTGTGAGGCACCTGTACACGGTGCCTGGCGAGAGCTTCCTGGAGATCCTGGACGCCGCCGAGGAGCACCCCGACCTCTCCCTCGTTTCGACGCGCCACGAGTCCGGCGCCGCCTTTATGGCCGAGGCGGAAGGCAAGCTGACGGGGAGACCGGCGGTGGCGATGGCCACGAGGGGCGTAGGGGCATCCAACCTCGCCATCGGGGTGCACACAGCGAGGCAGGACTCGACGCCGATGCTCGTTCTGCTCGGGCAGGTAGAGACGGATTCTCTCGGGAGAGAAGCCTTTCAGGAGGTGGATCTCAGCGCCTTCTACGCCCCGATCACGAAGTGGTCCACGACCGTTCACCGCCCCAACCGCCTCGCCGAGTTCGTCGCCAGGGGACTGAGGATCGCCACTTCAGGCCGTCCAGGCCCCGTTATGCTCGCGCTACCAGCGGACGTGCTCGGTGAGGTGGTCCAGGATGATCCAGAGGCCCACGTGCCGCCCCCGCCCCGCTCTGCCCTTGCGCCGGAGGATGTCCGGAAAGTCGCCGGCCGGCTCGCCGCCGCACGCCGTCCCGTCGTGATCGCAGGTGGCGGGGCGCAAAGCGCCCGAGGGTCTTTGATCTCTTTTTCAGAGGCGTGGGGCGTCGGGGTCTACGCGGCCTTCCGCAGGCAGGACGTGTTCCCGAACGAGCATCCGAACTACCTTGGACATCTCACGCTCGGTACGCCGCAGGAGACCCTGAAGACCCTAGAAGGGGCAGACCTCGTCCTGGTTGTCGGCTGCCGTCTGAGCGAGGTAACCACCCAGAGCTACTCGCTCCCGCGTGGGGATCAGGCCGTGATCCAGATAGACATAGACCCGAACGAGGTCGGCGCGACGGTCCCCACCGGAATCGGCCTAGTCTCGGACGCTGGAGCCGCCCTTGCCGCCCTAACCGGACTGGCGCCCTCGTCATCCCCGGCGCGGGACTGGGCCGAGGGCCACAGGGCATACCTCGATTCCAGCACGATACCCCCGGATCGGGGCAGGGAAGGCATCGACCCCGCGCGGGTTGTCCGCGCCATGCGCGAGGCCCTGCCTGAGAACGCTCTATTGACCAACGATGCGGGGAACTTCTCGGTCTTCATCCACCGTTACTGGCGCTACAATCATCCTGCCACGCAGCTGGCCTCCACGAACGGGGCGATGGGCTACGGTGTTCCTGCCGCCGTGGCGGCGAAGCTCGCCGCCCCTGACCGGACCGTAGTGGCCTGCTGCGGCGACGGCGGGTTCCTGATGACAGGCCAGGAGGTCGAGACGGCGGTCAGGTACGGCGCCGCTATCACCGTCGTGGTCTTCCGCAACGGGATGCACGGCACCATAGCGATGCACCAGAAGCGGGCGCTCGGCCGCACGGCCGGCATTGAGATAGGAGAGGTGAACCTCGCCGGTTACGCAAGGAGCCTCGGCGCCGAAGGCCACACCGTGCGCGACCCAGACGGACTGGCGCCCGCGATGGAGGCCGCGCTAGCCTCCGACACCGTCACCCTTCTCGATGTCGTCACCGACCCTGACATTATCAGCCCTTCGACAACGCTCTCCGAGATTGTTAGCGAGAGTCCCTGAAGGCTTTCCTACCGCGACGTTGCCAGAATGGCTAGCTCTGGTCCGAGGCTGCGAAAGACGGGATAATGGCCGTTAGTCGGCAATGGAGCGTCGAATGGAACAAAGACGCAGCTTGAGGTTGACAACGAATCGGATGCTACTCCTCGTGGCGGTCGTGGTGTTGATTCTGCAAGAACACCTATTCTCCACGTTAGGGTGTATAGTCTAGGTCTTCTCCTACCCATCTGCGACGAAGACCTGGTAGTGCTCGTCGCGCATCACTACCCGCCGACCGCTGTCCTCTAGAACCGTCTCCTGCTAGCCTTGTACTTCCAAGAAGACCACTTAGGCAACGAAGGCGGGTCGTCGGCGCAAATTGTCGGCACGCAGTGGTAGGACCGCGTAGGGGACCAACTTCGGAGAACTGAGTTCTAAGAAGTTAGCCCGTGGAAAGCTCGAGCCGGACGCACCAGACAGCGAAGCTAGGCGGTCGGCTAACGCCCCCCTCGCAGGGCCGACAAAACCTCCTGGGGGCCGCGGTACTCGCCTTCCGGGAGCCTCTTGCGCAGCTGGCCTATGACCGGGCCTGGCACGCCGTTGCGCTCGAGCCTTCCTAGCAGCTCCTCCTTGCGGGCGGGGAACTCCACCCCTTCCAGGTACCTACCCACCTGGGCGGGC
>DASQWQ010000182.1:0-2053 GCA_035640175.1 Rubrobacter sp.
TCGGCACGCTGATGGGCGTCAACGTGAGTAGTGGGTTTTTCGGCATGGTCGTGATCGTGCTCCTTACAGTGCTCGTCGCCCTCGGGTTCGGTGGCATAGGGGCGATACTTGCGATAAAGACTGGTTCCGTCGAGGCAGTCGAGAGCGCGTTCCCGCTGTTCTTCGTGGCTATCTTTTTATCGTCGATCAACCTGCCGCGAGACTTGATCGAGCAGGACTGGTTCCGTTTTATCGCGACCGTAAATCCGATCTCCTACCTGGTCGAAGGCATCCGCAGTCTGGTGATCGTTGGCTGGGACCCGCAGGCTCTGATCCTCGGATTCGGTTTCGCCCTTGCGATAGTGGTGGTCGCCATCGGCGGGGCTGCGGCGTCGTTGAGGACGAGGGTGGCGTAGGGGTGGGCGGCTTCTTCGATGTGGCGTTGGCAGTAGCGGGGCGCCAGATCTACAAGTACTTCACGAACCCTGCCTTTCTCGCCCCTGCGCTGTTCCCGCTGTTCTTCTTCATCGCCTTCGCCGGCGGTCTGACGAGGGTAGCCGACGTGCCTGGCTTCGACTACGCGGCGGGCTACATCGCGTTCCAGTACGTGTGGGCCCTCTTGCAGGCCGTCTCCATGGGCGGAGCTTTCACGGGATTTTCGATTGCGGGTGACTTCGAGAACGGCTTCGCAAGGAGGCTCATGCTGGCCGCCTCGAACCGGTATGGGATCATCCTTGGCTACACCATCGCCTCTATCGTACGCGCCGCCATGACGGGGACGCTCGTTACCGTGATCGCGCTGGTCACGGGGATGCCCGTAAGCGGCGGCTTCGATTTCTTCGGCCTTATCGCCCTCGCGCTGCTCGCCAACATAGCGGCAACCCTTTTCGGGGCAGGAGTGGCGATGCTGCTCCGTACCCAGCAGGCTGGCCCCGTGATACGCACGCCTATCTTCCTCGTCCTGTTTTTGGCACCAGTCTTCGTGCCGCTGAAGTTGCTCTCGGGTTGGATCGAGGTCGTCGCCCGCCTCAACCCGTTCACCCACATCCTCGAAGCCGCCCGCGGCTTCCTGGCCGGCGACCCGACGAGCGTCGGCTTCGCCTTCACCATAAGCGTCATCCTCATACTGGTACTCGGCCTCTGGGCCGTCTACGGCCTCCGCCAGGCGGAGAGGGCCGGATAGGAAAGGAGCACCCGATGACTGAAAGCGAACGCGAGACGTCCACCGAGAGGGATCTCTCCGGACCGGCCAGGTTGGCCTTGAAGCTGGGGAGTGGCGCGCACGCGGGGGTGTACCGCGCCACGGGCGGCAAGCTGTTTGGCCGTATGGGCAAGAGCCCCATCCTGCTCCTCAATACTGTGGGGCGGAAGACCGGCAGGAAGCGCACGACCCCGCTTCTCTACGTTATGGACGGCGAAGATTTCGTGATTATCGCCTCGAAGGGCGGCGCGGCGACACACCCTGCGTGGTACCTGAATTTGAGGGCCAACCCGGACGCGACGGTCGAGATCGGAGACCGTGAGGTGCAGGTAGAGGCCGGAGTGGCAGACCCTGAGGAGAAGGCTCGCCTCTGGCAGAAGATGGTCGAGATGTATCCGACCTACGACGACTACCAGAGAAAAACTGAGCGTGAGATCCCGCTCCTCGTACTGCGTCCTGTGGAAAGGGGAGGGGCATCGTGAAGACCATAACTCGCGAAGACCTGAAGGAGAAGATCGACCGCGGCGACGAGTTCGTCCTGCTCGAGGTGCTCTCCGAAGCCTCCTACAGGCGGGCGCATCTACCCGGTGCTATCCGGTTTCAGGACATGGACCTGATCCCCGACCTCCTTTCCGACAAGACGGCCGAGGTGGTGGCTTACTGCTCGAACTTCAACTGACACTCCTCGACGCGGGTCGTCCGTGAGCTGACGGCCATGGGTTACGAAAACGCATACGAGTACGAGGGCGGTAAACAGGACTGGATGGACGCCGGCTACCCGACCGAGAGCGCCTGAAAAGAAGTAGCAGTAGCTTCGCTTTTTGGTAGACTCCCGTCCGTCGCTCCCGGAGAGGTGTCCGAGTTGGCCGAAGG
>DASQWQ010000183.1:0-18521 GCA_035640175.1 Rubrobacter sp.
CACGAGATACTCGCCAGCCCCGTCGGGCGCATCACCCTGAACCTGAAGGCCGGTGAGATCCCCGTTACCTTCAGCGAGGTTCTTTGGATGCGCCAGCTCCCGCCCACCTTCGGAGCGACCCTCGACTCTACCCTGGTCGCCCGAACCCTGAATCTCGACATGGCGGACCTCGACGATCGCTTCCCCGTGCAAGAAGTATCCACCGGACTTCCGGCCCTCGTAGTCCCGCTGAGAGACCTGGACGCCCTGCGGCGCTGTAAGGTCGATTGGGAACGCTACACGGAAGTGGCCGGCCCCGGAAAGAACCTGTATGTCTTCTGCCCGGAACCGCACGACGACGGTCCAGGCGACCTCTCGGCCCGCATGTTCGCAAACGACCTCGGTGTCCCCGAAGACCCGGCGACCGGCAGCGCAGCAGGCTGCTTGGCCGCGTACCTGCTCGAACACGGCTACCTCGGAACCGACTCCGTTGACGTGCGGGTCGAGCAAGGGTACGAGCTCGACCGCCCCTCGCTCCTGTACCTGCAGGCGACCAGAGACGGAGACCAGACGACCGTCCACGTGGGTGGCAAAGTGCAGATGGTGGCGAAGGGCGAATTGCTTTGACCTTGGAAATCCGTGACGCTAGCGTCGATGACAGACGGAAGATCCAGCGTGTGGCACGGATTACCTGGGATCATACCTACAGTGAGACCCTCCCAGAGAGCGTGGGGAAGGAGTTCGTGAGCCAGGCTTACTCGGCAGACTCGCTCCGGCACAGGATGGAGGCGAACGTCTTCCTGGTCGCAGCGACGGGCGAAGAGATCCTCGGGTTCGCAGACTTCCACCGACTCTCCGAGACAGCAGTCGAACTCGCGGCCATCTACGTACTTCCGGAGATGCAGGGACGGGGATCGGGGCTCGCCTCCTCAGCGCCGGAATCGGCAGCTTCCCACCCCTTACGGCCTCATGTTACGAGTCGAGCAGGATAACACGCGGGCCCGGTGCTTCTACGAAGCCCACGGTTTCAGGCACACCGGAGAGTACGCGGAGGAGGTCTACGGGCACATTATTCACAAGTTGGAGATGATCCTGCGCCCCCAGATTCCGCTCCTCGAACCGTCTCCGCCCAGGGTCGAATCTGGAGATAGTAACAACCAAGTAACAGTACAATAACAAATTGTTCAAACACCCTCCGAAACCCTTTAACCGCCAGGGACATCGTGTTAGTGTCGCTTGTATGCAGAGCGCATATAAGTGCTGAGAGAATCAGAAGGAGGTGTTTGGTTGTGAACCTGAGCGTGCTTACGTGGGTGGTGCCTGATGGCGGATTCTGGGCGGTACGACGTCGGTTTGAGGAGGCGTTCGGCCGGTTGGAGGTCGGGGTGTGGCCTATCTTACAGACGGCGATGGCGGCGAGTCTGGCGTGGTTTCTGACTTCTGCTGCGCTAGGGCACGACCAGCCGTTCTTTGCTGCCATAGCCGCTGTCATCTCCACCGGCGTCGTCGTCGGTCAGGAGGGGCGGCGGGCGATCGAGCTCGTGTTCGGGATCGCGTGCGGACTTGCGGTAGCCGACCTACTCGTGCTCGCCATCGGAACGGGGACGGTCCAGATCGGAATCGTCGTGGCCCTTGCTATGGCTGCCGCCATGATGCTCGGTGGTGGGACGTTGCTCGTCACCGAGGCTGGGGTCTCGGCGCTGTTGGCGATCACGCTCGAGCCTTCCACCACGGGTCTTTCGCCTGACAGGTTTATCGACGCGTTGATCGGAAGCGGGGTGGCCCTCGCGGTCAGGGCGGTGTTTCCTAGCGACCCGAGGCACCTCGTAGAGCGGGCCGCGCATCCGATCTTCGATGACCTCGTCGGCGCCCTCGAAGAGACAGCAGCGGCCCTGCGAGATTGTGACCTCGCCCGGGCCGAGTGCGCCTTGCAGAAGGCACGTGAGATGGATGGACGTATGGGCGCTTTCAGGGAGGCGCTCGACGCCGGCTACGATACCGTCAGGCTCTCGCCGCCGCGCAGGCGGGCGCTAGGTCAGCTCGGGCTCTACGCTACGGCGGCCGACCAGTTGGACCTCGCGGTCCGCAACGTCAGGGTGCTCGCACGGGCCGCCGCGGCGGCGGTACGCGAGGGAGAGCCCGCCCCAGAGGCGCTCTCCGAGACCATCCGCGACCTCGCGCGTGCCGTCGAAACCCTCTCAGCCTACATCGAGGAACCGGAGCATCCCGTGGAGACCCGCAGGTTCGCCCTCGAAGCCGCGGTAGGGGCGACCGCCGTACTCTTGGAGCGTAACGACCTCAGGACCAGCATGCTGGTAGGCCAGATCAGGTCGACCGCCGTGGATCTCCTGCGGGCCTCGGGCATGGACTCGACCGAGTCCCTTGAAGCGCTCCGCAAAGCCGTCAACCGTACAACCCAGGAGCCCAAGGACCAGACTGTTTGAGCGGAGAGATGCCCCAGGTCCGGCGCATCGTGGCGGGGCTCTCGGCTTCGGGGCGGCTTGAGGCGAGCTTGGGGGCATGCTAGCTTTCCCTTCATCCATCACTGCCGCCCGGCGGTCGCTATCTCGAGGAGAAACCCATGTCCGACGTCAGATCCACGGTTTTCACCAACCTGGCCCGCTCTTCCGCAGTTCCGGCGACCGGAGATTTGCGAGGCCGCGTGGCGCTGGTGACCGGTGTCGGGAGGAAGAGGGGGATAGGCTCCGCGGTCTGCCTGGCGCTCGCCTCCCGCGGCGCCGGCGTCGTTCTCTCCTACTGGAAAGCTTACGACCGCGAGATGCCCTGGGGGTCGGACGAAGACGAGCCTGAGGCGCTGCTGGGGGAGTTGCGTGCCGCCGGCGTCAGGGCAGAGGGGGTCGAGGCCGACCTCTCCAGCCCCGATTCCCCCGGGTCTCTGCTAGATGCGGCTGAGGAGAGGCTCGGGAGAGTCTCGATCCTCGTCAACACCGCTGCTTACTCCGCTCGCGACGGCTTCGAGACGCTCGACGCAGAGGCACTGGACGCCCACTACGCCGTCAACGTGCGGGCTATGGCGCTCCTCAGCGTCGACTTCACAAGGCGGTACCCTGGCGGGGCTGGGGGCAGGATCGTCAACTTCAGTTCAGGACAGTCGCTCGGGCCGATGCCGGGAGAACTTGCCTACGTCGCGACCAAGGGTGCCATCGAGGCGTTCACCAGGACGCTCGCTGCCGAGGTGGGGCACAAGGGCATCACGGTGAATGCCATCAACCCTGGTCCCACGGACACGGGCTGGATGACCGAGGAGTTGAAGCGTGAGATCGCACCGAAGTTCCCTACGGGGAGGATCGGGCAGCCCGAGGACGCGGCGAGGCTAGTGGCGTTTCTGGCCGGTGATGAGGCGGCCTGGATCACGGGCCAGGTCATCCATTCCGAGGGCGGCTTCTTCCGTTCTTGAGCGGCACGTTCACCCTCCTTGCGCTAACATTACGTCTTGCATGAAGGTTCCCAGAAAGATACCCAGGCTCTTCCGCGAACCGCCGAGGACGCTGTTCGACGACCTGCACTACGAAGCCTTCGAGGCGCCCGTCAAGGGGCCGCTGTTTTCGAACTCCGTGTTCTACGCGCTCCTGGTCGTCTTCGGCATCTTCCTCATGCTGACCGCCGACTGGTTCGGGCTGCTGCTCTTGAACTCAGAAGGTGTCTTCCAGAGGATCGGTCCTCTCAACACCGTGCGCGTGACGGCCGTCTTGATGACCGGGATAGCCATCCCCTCAGGCCTCCTGATGTTCCACTACAAGCGCCTCTACTCCTATACCTCTGATGAGAACATCTTCTTCGCCGTCACCTTCTCGCTCTCCTTTTTATTGGGCTCCCCCTGCGCCCTGACGGGGATATTCGGGTAGCTGTCAGCTTTCAGCCCTCAGCAAGAAGCTAGCAACTTCCCGGCGAAAGCGCTACCATCTACCGGATGAAACCACTTTTCTTGGCAGGAGCGAGGCTCTCCGGCGGGAAGCTGACCGCTGAAAGCTGATGGCTGACGGTTCCATATGCTTCGAGCGCGGCCTCTCCTCCCCCAACGAGGTCTTCGGCCCTGCTGGCGAGCCCTTCGCTCATTACCGGCTAGTGCTAGAAGAGATGGGACGGATGGGCCCTGGGGAATGGGGGCAGAGAACCCACAGAGCGCATAGGGAGCGGCTCGAGCAGCAGCGAGAGTTGGGCATGGTCCCTGACGATGAGGTCCACCCGACCGACTACGTGCCCCGCATCTTGCCGGCTGCCGACTGGGCCGTCTTGGAGCGGGGGCTGGCGCAGCGGATGCTCGCGATCAACGAGTGGCTCAGACAACTCGAGGCAGGAAAAGATGAGGTCGTCCCTGTGGAGGTCGTCGAGAGCAGCACCCTCTTCGACGCTTCGATCCCAACCCGATTCGGGGAGGTTCCAAACCGGCAGATGGGCTTCGACGTAGTCGCCGTCGAGCGTTCCGGCCGGACCGGCGAGTGGGAATACCTCGTCATCGAGGACAATGCCAAGATGCCAGTCGGTATCGAGCCGATGAATATCCTCAGGGCGAGAACCCCCGATGTGCTACCCGAGTCCTATACGGCGCTCCGGGTGAGACCGCTCGACAGCCTAATGAAGCGCTTCGGCGAGGTCGTGCGGACCGCTTCGCCCAAGCCCGACCCGACTATGGCCGTCCTCTCCACCGGACCTCACGACCAGTACTACCTCGACCACAAAGTCTTCGCCAGCGAGCTCGGGGCGATCCTGGCCGAGCGGCACGAGGTCGAGGTCGACCGCGACGGAAGGCTCGTCCACAAAAAGAGCGGTCGCCGGATCGACATAATCTACGAGCGCATCGAGGACGGCAGGATCTACGACGACATAACGGGCCTGATCGAATCTCAGGCCAGGGGCCTGGTCGACGCCGTCTTCGCCCCCAACCTTGGCATCGCCGACGACAAGGGCGTCTATGCGTTTATCCCCGAGATGATCCGGACCTACCTTGGAGAGGAGCCGGTACTGAATAACGTCGAGACCTACTCGCTCGCCGTCGAGGAGGACCGCCGCTACGTCATGGACCACTTCGACGAACTGGTCGTCAAGAGTCGCAGCGGCTGGGGCGGCAAAGACGTCCTCATCGCTCCCGAAGAATCCAGAGAGGGCATCGAGGAGTTCCGCGGGCAGGTCGAAGAAAACCCTATAGAGTACGTGGCCCAGGAGACGATAGACTTCTCCACCCACGTCCTCTGCGAGACCGGCGAAGACGAGTTTATCCTGCGCGACGCCCACGCCGACTACCGCATCCACGCCCTCGCTCCAGACGCCCACACGATCGAGGTCGTTCCAGGCGCCATGACCCGCGTCGCGGCGCCAGGCAGCAAGCTGGTCAACATCTCCAGCGGAGGCAAAATGAAGGACACCTGGGTGCTGCAGCGCCGTGCATAAGGCTAGAGAGCCTTATGCACGACGAGCATCTCAGCAAGTCAGCACACGCGCCCTGTCGGGCGCTTGTCAGCACTTCAGCTAGTCAGCCTTCGCGTGCGCAAGCTTTGGCTAACACGCTGACAAGCGAGGGCCGCAGGTCCGTAGCGTGCTGACTTGCTGTCATAGGTCGTCGGCGTCTTGCAGAGCGGGTGGTTTCGACCACCGATCAGAGATAGCCGAGCGGGCGGCGCGCAGCATCCCGAGGCCCCCGTAGAGGACGCCCACCGCGGCCAGGGGCCAGGCGAGGAAGCGTGGGAAGCGGAGGCCGAGAAGGGAGGCTCCGAACAAGGCACTGCTGGCCGCAGCTGCCAAGGCCTGCTCGTGGGTCTCCAGCGGATAGCCGCTCTTCTGGAGGGCCGTGCTGCCGACACGCAAAATGGTGGCTGACCCGCCAGAACCGCTCCCCACGACACCCCTACGGGCATCGCGGTCCGAGGACTGGATCGGGCGCTCCGGACGCACCCTGGGGTGCGCGGCAGACCCGGCGAGGAGGACCTCGCGGGCGTTGGAGAGGTCTTCCTCGAACAGCTCTTCCATCTGGGCGGCGAAGCCGGTGTCCTCGGCCACCAGGTCAATCTCCCAGTTGGCGACGAGGCTGGCAACGTTCAGGTTGGTCGACCCGACCTTCGACCACCAGCCGTCGGCGACGAGGGTCTTGGCGTGGATCATCGGGCCGCCGTACTCGAAGATGCGGACCCCGGACTCGAGGAACTGCCGGTAGCCTGTGCGCGAGAGCGCCCCGATCCAGGGCAGGTCGTTGGTCGCTGGCACGAGCACCCGCACGTCCACCCCGTCACGGGCTACGGACATCAGGGACTGGGAGAGGATCGCCATGGAGAGGAAGTAGGCGTCGGTGATCCAGAGCCGGCGCTCGACCCCTGCGGTGAGCAACTGCAGCATCCGCAAAGTCCTCATCCTGCGCGGTTCCTGGACGACCACACGCGCCGCCTCCTCGCCGGCCCGCGGGATTCTCTCGGAGTCGGGACGTTCGGTTTCGGGGAGGGAGCCACCGGCGACTTTCCACAGTCCTGCGAAGGCCCGCTCCACCTCGGCCACAGCCGGGCCGCGGATGCCGACGGCCGTGTCCCTGTAGGGGAGCCCCGTCTCGGGGGAGGTCACGAGCCAGCCGTCGGAGATGCACACGCCGCCCGTCGAGGCGTACTCGCCATCTACGGCAAGCAGCTTGCGGTGGTCGCGCCGGATCGCGCCGAGCGGCCCACCAAGCGTCGGCGGGTTGACCGCCCTGACTTCTACGCCGGCTTCCCTCATCCGCCGCCAGAAGGAGCGGTCCACGTCGAGGCATCCAAACCAGTCGTAGAGCACACGGACGTTCACGTCCTGCTCGGCCTTCCGGATCAAAGCCCTTGCGAATCGCTCTCCGACCTCGTCGTCACTGAAGATGTAGTTGTCCAGGTGCACCCAGCGCTCCGCCCCAGAGATGGCCGCGAGCCAGTCCTCATAGGTCTCGGGGCCGTTCCTGAGAAGCTCCAACCTGTTGCCCTCCCGGAGCGGCGCGTCGCTGGCACGCGCCAGGGCGCGGTCGAGTCTCTCGCGCTGGAGCCCTACTTGCGCTTGTCTTCCCACAGATCCCCGCTCTTGCGCCTCCAGCCCCGGCCTCCTCGCGAAGGGTACGGTCTAACTCTACCCTGTTCCTACGCTACCGTCGACGCAAGCTGGTCCGGCGACGTGGCAGTGCACGGTGCCGGCGGTGCTTATAGCGTGGGGAGAGCACGCCTCATAGCATCCCAGGCGAGGGTGGCGCACCGGATGCGGTTGGGGGTCTGAACGACGCCCTTGAGGGCGGCGAGCTCCCCGAGCTCTTCTTTTTCCTCCGTGCGCATCATCTCGAGGAAGGCTTCTATCTTCTCCTCCGCCGCCTCGCGGCTCTTGCCTGTGAGTTGCTCCGTGAGCATCGAGGCCGACGCCTGCGAGATGGAGCATCCGCGTCCGGTAAAGCTCACCTCTTCGAAGGCCCCATCGTGCACCTTCGCGTAGACCGTCACCGTGTCGCCGCAGAGAGGATTATCGAGGTGTTCGTGGATGTCGGAATCCTCCAGCTCACGCCGGTTGCGCGGATGCTCGAAGTGATCGAGGAGAATCTCTCTGTAGAAGCTCTGCATCACCTTGCAGGAAATTGTATCAGGAGCGCGCTGGGCTTCGTGTGCTCCTGTACCGCATCTACGATTCGATCCGGAAAGAATCCTCGAGCAGCACGCCCCGCTACCTCCTGCGGCTTCTGCCGCCCCCGATCTTGACCCGCTTGGGGTTCAGGGCCACGTAGACGTTCCCGTTCTCCACCTTCACCTCGTGCTTCGGGACGGGTTTCACGGCCGGCAGGCTCTTCGCTGCGCCGGTCTTCACGTCGAACTTCGCGCCGTGGAGGGGACACTTCACCTCCGAATCTGTGAACTCGCCCTCGCTCAGGTGGGTGAACTGGTGGGTGCAGACGTCCTCGAAGGCGTGGAACTCGCCTTCCACGTTGCACAGGGCCACGAAGCGGTCATCGACGAGGTACTGTTTGATCTCCCCTGGAGCAACCTCGTCCGCGGTGGCCAGCTTGTGGAACTCGGCCACTACGCGACCCGCTCCTCGAAGCCGAGCCCGATCTTACCCTCTATAGCCCGGTCGAGCTTGTCTTTCAGGCCCTTCAGCGGGATCCTGCTCGTGACCTCCCCGAAGAACCCGAACACTACTAGCTTCTCGGCCTCGCGGCGTGGGATCCCGCGGCTCATGAGATAGAAAAGCTCCACATCGTCTACCTGACCCGTGGTCGAGCCGTGGGAGCACTTGACGTCGTCGGCCTGTATCTCTAGCCGTGGCAGGGAGACCGCCATCGCGTCGTCGGTACCGAGGATGAGGTTGCGGTTGGTCTGGTACGCGTCTGTCTTCTGCGCGCCGGGCTCGACCCGGATGAGGCCGCTGAACACGGCGAGCGACTCGTCGCGCAAGGCGCCCTTGTACAGCAGGTCAGAGTGCGCGTTCGGGGCGAGGTGGTCCTGCAAAGTGTGGTGGTCGAGGACCTGGTTAGAGTCCGCGAAGTACAGGCCGAGCATCTCCGAGTCGCTGCCCGCTTCGGCTAAGCCCGCGTCCACGTTGGTGCGGCTGAGCTCGGAACCCAGGGCGACCACGAGGCTGTTGATGGTGGCGTCCTTACCTGCCTCGCTGCGGATGGTGTTGAAGTGCAGTACGTTGCGGCCCCAGTTCTGCAAGGAGACGTAGCGCAGGCGGGCGCCCTGGCCGACGTATAGCTCGACCGCGCCGTTGCTCAGGGCCGGCTCGTCGTCCTCGGTGCCGCTAGAGGCGTACTCGTCTATGTACGTGACCGACGCGCCCTCCTCGACCACAACGAGCGTGCGCGGCATGGTGGCTCCGGTGGCGTCGAGCCAGCGGTAGCTCTGGATCGGGACCTCCACATCCACGCCTCGCGGCACGTAAAGGAAAGAGCCGCCAGCGAACAGCGCCGCCGAGAGCGCCGAGAACTTGTCGTAGTCCTCCGGCACGAGCCCGAAGAGCCTGTCCCTGACGATCTCTTCGTGATCGTGGAGCGCGGTGTGCAGGTCGGTAAAGATGACGCCCTTGTTTTGCAGCTCATCGTCCATCCTCTGGAACGTCGTCTCGGAGTTATGCTGCACTAGCAGGGCGGAGTTCTCCTCGCCCTCCTCGATGAGCTTCTGGACGGCGTCCGGCAGCTCGTCCTCGCTCGACACGTCCGGGCTCGGGACGTAGGCGCTGAAGTCCTCGGGGCTCACGTCCGAGATGTCCGTGTAGCGCCACGCCTCGTCGCGCAGGGTGGGCATCGGCAGTTCCTCGAATGCCCGCCACGCTTGGAGCCGTTTCTTGGTGAGCCAGCCCGGCTCGTCCTTGAAAGATGAGAGGGCCTTCACCGTCTCCTCACTCATCCTGCTACTCTTTAGAACCTCCAGCGCTTCCTTTTGCTGCATACGGTCTGCCTTTCCTCTCCAAAAGGGGCGGGCCCGAGGGAGCCCGCCCCACCATCGATTGCCCGTTTTTCGCGGCCCTGTTAACGCTCCCCGGTACCCGCGCCGAAGAGCTAACAAGCTGAAATGCTATCTAACCGACCGAGCCTTCCATCTCTAGTTGGATCAGGCGATTCAGCTCGATGGCGTACTCTAGCGGAAGCTCCTTCGCAATGGGCTCGATGAAGCCGTTGACCACCATCGCGATCGCCTCTTCCTCGGAGAGCCCGCGGCTCATTAAGTAGAAGAGCTGGTCCTCACCGACCTTGGAGACGGTAGCCTCGTGCTCGGTGTTGACCTTCTTCTCTTCGATCTCGATGTACGGGTAAGTATCCGTTCTGGCATTCTCATCGAGGAGCAGCGCGTCGCACTCGACCCTGCTTTTGGAGTTGACCGCGCCCTCGTGCACTTTCAGGAGCCCACGGTAGGTGCTTCTTCCCGTTCCCTTGGAGATGGACTTGGAGGTGATGAGGCTCGAAGTGTTCGGCGCGGCGTGGACAACCTTGCCGCCGGCGTCCTGGTGCTGCCCGTCGCCGGCGTAGGCCACGGAGAGGATCTCACCCCGCGCCCCCTCGCCCATAAGGTAGACCGCAGGGTACTTCATCGTGAGCCTGGAACCGAGGTTGCCGTCGACCCACTCGATGGTCGCGTTCTCGTAGGCCGCGCCCCGCTTGGTGACGAGGTTGTAGGTGTTGTGCGACCAGTTCTGGATGGTCGAGTACCTTATCCTCGCGCCAGGCTTGGCGATAAGCTCCACGACCGCCGAATGAAGCGAGTTCGAAGTATACGTGGGGGCCGTGCAGCCCTCGATGTAGTGGACATAGGAGTCCTCGTCGGCGATGATGAGCGTCCGCTCGAACTGGCCCATGTTCTCCGCGTTGATGCGGAAGTAGGCCTGAAGCGGGATATCCACGCTAACGCCAGGCGGGATGTACACGAAGGAGCCGCCCGACCACACGGCCGAGTTCAGCGCCGCGAACTTGTTGTCGTCCGGCGGGATGATGGTCCCGAAGTACTCCTCGACGATGTCCTCGTGCTCGCGCAGGCCAGAGTCCATGTCCAGGAAGATCACGCCTTGCTCCTCGAGTTCCTTCTTCAGCGAGTGGTAGACGACTTCAGATTCGTACTGCGCGCCAACGCCGGCGAGCGACTCGCGCTCGGCCTGCGGGATGCCCAGTTTCTCGAACGTGTCCTTGATGTTGTCGGGCACATCGTCCCAGGAGCGGCCCTGGTTCTCCATCGGCCGGATGTAGTAGTAGATGTCGTCGTAGTCCATCTCCGAGAGGTCGCCGCCCCAGGTGGGGGTCGGCTTCTCGAAGAACGACTCCAGCGCCTTCAGCCGGAACTCCAGCATCCACTCCGGCTCGTTCTTGTGCTTGGAGATCATGGCGACGATCTCCGGGTCTATCCCCTTCCTCGGGGTCCTGAAGAAGTACTCCTCCGGATCGCGGAAGCCGTACTTGTACTCGTCGAGCCCGAGCTCCTGAATGGTCTTGTCTTCCGGCATTCTCTCGTCCCTTCCCTAGCTCTGCGTCCCGGCGCCGAACTCCTGGCGCACCCAGTCGTAGCCCTTCTCTTCCAGATCGTCGGCGAGCTCCTTGCCACCCGAGGTCACGAGTCTCCCGTCCAGCATCACATGGACCCTGTCCGGCTCGATGTACCGGAGTATCCGCTGGTAGTGGGTGATGATGACCGCTGAGAATTCAGGCCCCTTCATCTCGTTGACACCCTTCGCCACGACCTGCAAGGCGTCAATGTCCAGGCCCGAGTCAGTCTCGTCCATGATGGCGAGCTTGGGGTCGAGCATGAGCATCTGCAGGATCTCGTTGCGCTTCTTCTCGCCGCCGGAGAAGCCCTCGTTGAGGTACCTCTCGGCGAACTTGGGGTCCATCTGCATGATGCCCATCTTCTCCTGGATGAGCCTGTACATCTCCATAGGACTGAGCTCTTCCTCGCGCACGGAGTTGACCGCGGTCCTGAGGAAGTTGGCCACGGAGACGCCAGGGACCTCACTCGGGTACTGGAAAGCGAGGAACATCCCGAGCTTGGCCCGCTCGTCGGGCTCGAGCTCGAAGACATCCTCGCCCTGGAAAGTTATGGAGCCTCCGGTCACCTCGTAACGCGGATGGCCCATGAGCACGTTGGCGAGCGTGCTCTTCCCCGAGCCGTTCGGACCCATGATCGCATGTATCTCACCCTGCCCGACCTCCAGGTCAAGACCCTTCACTATCTCCTGGCCGTCGATCTCTACGTGAAGATCTTCTATCTTGAGCATCAAACCCCTGCCGTTAGGCCATGTAAGAACTTTGCTACAGCAGAGCTATTTAACCACAGCGAATTACCCCTAACAACGTAAAGAGATCACGAGCAAGAATTTTTCCTGAAACCCGCGAAACCCCGCTGTTTACAAGGATTTAGTGATCCAGATCACGTCTTGCGGGGGTCTCTTGGGAACCACTATCAGAACCCTTTGCCTGAGACCGCTTGTAACACCGTAGTGGACCTGCGACCAGGGGTTATTGCGAACATTTCTCGATAAGGCGTTTGGACGTAACGGATCACAGCGTATTTCGCTTCACGCCGGCTTCGAGGCAAGCACCTTCGCGTCTTCCGTTCGCATGGGGGCTTGAAGATCGGCCTTTCGGGCCAGGTAGCCCAGCGCATAGACCTTGTCGTCTAGCTGCGGCGGGGCAACCGAAGTAAGCCAGCCGACGACACTCTCTGAGGAGATTGGGCCCACCAGCTTCTTTTCGCCCTGCAGGATCTCATCTCCCGCCTCCGGCGGTTCCATCGGGCCGGGCTCCAGCTCGAAGCGGTATAGCTTCTTGTTCGGGCTGCCACGGTAATGCATCCTCGCCACCGTCTCCTGGCCCGGGTAGCAGCCCTTCCCGAAATTGACGGCCCGCTCCAGAGAGTTTTCCGACTCGCCAGGGAAATTCTCGGATGTAATGTCAGCGCCGAAGCGAGGGACGCCGGCTTCGATGCGGGCGGCCTCGTAGGCGTTGGTGCCGGCGGTGGTCGCGCCGGTCTCGATCAGGTGCTCGCAGGCCGCGGCGAGGGCCTCCGGAGGCCCGATCAGGTCGTAGCCGCTGACGGGCACCGCGACGCCCACGACGAGAACCGAAACGCCGCCGATCTCCGCCCGCGTCGTCTCGTGTTCGGCGAGGTCAGGGTTTCCGATCAGCTCTGCGGCCCGCGGGCCGTAGAGGCCGAGTACGGACGACGAACCCGAGAGGTCATCCAGTCTCACGCGGGAGAAGGGAGCGTAGCGGGCCAGTATCTCCCTCGCCGCCTCAGCGCCTTCCGGTTCCGTATCGATGAGGATCTCGTCTGGGGCTTTGACGACACGAAGGTCCGTCTGGATCCGGCCCTTCGGATCGAGGAGCATGGCGTAGATACCGCGGTCTACGTGTGCCGGCACGTCGTTGGTCAGGACGGCGTTCAGCATTCCGATGGGGTCTCTGCCTGCGAGACGGAGGATAATTCTATCCGAGCGGTCCACGACGGCTGCACCTTCTCTCAGGGCTGCGTAACCTTCGAAGTCGTTTGGGTCGGCGTTGTTATGGGGATCTTTCAAATACTTCATGGGTCTAATTCTAAGGCACGAGAGGAGTTTTCATGGCGAGAGTGGTCGTTCTTGACGTTGACGGTACGTTGATGGACACGAATTACCTGCACACAGAGGCGTGGGCGCGGGCGTTCGAGAGGGCTGGACATCGGGTGCCTAGGGTCAGACTCCACAAGCAGGTTGGTAAAGGCTCCGGGCTCTTGATCCAGGAATTCGTCGATGATGAAGAGACGGTGGAGAAGATTCAGGGCTTCCACACTGAAGTCTACGAGGAACTGCAAGAGTACGGACACCCGCTCCCTGGGGCGAAGGAGTTGATCTCCTACCTCAAAGAACGGGGCTACGAGGTCTGGTTCGTTACCAGCGCCAAGGATGAAGAGCTTGAACATCATATGCAAGAGCTCGAAGCCGAGGGTAGCGTGGACGGCGTCGTCAACTCCAGCGCCGTCGAGAACCCGAAGCCGGCCCCCGACATCTTCGAGGAGGCCTTGCGAAGAGCAGGGGCGACTGCGGACGAGACCGTCGCCGTCGGTGACGCGGTGTGGGACGTCGAGGCTGCCAGGGAAGCCGGCGTACGTACCGTCGCCGTCCTCTCCGGCGGCGCCTACCACAAGGAGGCCCTCGAAGAGGCCGGAGCGGTGGCCGTCTACGAAGATTGCGCCGCGCTCCTTGATTCCGACTTCCCTGAGTAGCGCCGGGTTCGCGTGAAAGGCTGGGGGTTTTGTACTAGAGTGCCACACGCAAGCTGGAAGAGGGGCTGGTTGTTGGAGGGCATACCCGCAAGTCTGTCAGCCAAAGATCAGGCTCAGGAAGAGAAAGGTGGGCGCAAAGGGTATGGCCCAGGGAACAGTAAAATGGTTCAGCGACGAGAAGGGTTACGGCTTCATCTCCCCAAGCGACGGTAGTGAGGATCTTTTCGTCCACTACACGGGGATAGAGGGTAGCGGGTTCAAGACCCTCGAAGAAGGCGACCTGGTGACCTTCGAGACATCCCAGGAAAAGAAGGGACTGCAGGCGGTAAACGTAACGCCTGCCTGATAGCGGGTGGGGAAGGTCTACCCTTCCCAACCCGGGCTGGTCAGCATGTCAGCTAGTCAGCTTTGTTGAGGAGCTGCTCGAGTTGGTCGTGCTCTCTGTGGTGTATAAGGCTCCGCATCGTTTGCCACGGAGCCTTGCTGCGTGTGAGAGCCTCGCTGGCAGATACTTGCTCCGAGATGCTGACAAGCTGAGAGCCGCCTGTAGGGCGGCATGCTGACTAGCTGACATGCTGACCGCGGCCGCCGAAGGCGGCCTTTGCATCCTCGTACACCCTTAGTAGTGGGAGTCCGGTCTCCCCGGCGAGCTTGAGGGCGTCGGTGTACTCGGGGGCCGCGACGAAGTCTTCACCGTCGATGCTTCCCACCTTGACCCTGCACTCACCGTAGGGAAGGTCTACCACGACGTGCCGGCGCCCTGCGACGGTGCGTCCGACCGCGTGGTGGCGCACGCCGAGAGTTCCGGTCTCCCGCATAAGGAGCAGGGCGAGGCGCTCGCGGTCGCCGGAGAGGGCCAGGGCGCAAGCCTTGTAAGCGCCGCGACCACGCTTCATCACGAGGGGTTCGAGCCAGGCGTCGAGGGCTCCGGCTGCGAGGAGACGCTCCACCGCAGCCCCGAGTAGCTCGCCTGGGGCGTCGTCGACGTTGGCCTCGAGTAACTCGACGCCACCCTCAGGACCTTCGAGCTCCCCGACGACAGCGCGCAGCAGGTTAGGCGCGCTCCGCAGGCGCGCCCTTCCGGCCCCGTAGCCTGTGGCGTGCAGTGTCATGGGCGGGGCCGCGTCCGTAAACCCGCCGCCGGTGAAGGATCTCATGAGCGCGGCTCCGGTCGGGGTGGTCGTCTCGCCGGGCTCGTCGGTCCAGCGGACACGTGCGCCCTCGAGGATCTCCAACGTAGCCGGTCCAGGCACGGGAAGGGGACCGTGGGAGGCATCGACGACGCCCGTGCCCATGGGTAGAGGACCGCAGCTCACGGAGGCCGCATCGAGCAGCTCCAGCGCCACGCAGCTACCGACTACGTCGACTATCGAGTCAACAGCCCCGACCTCGTGGAAAGAGACCTCCTCGGGGTCCTGGTCGTGGACGGAGCCTTCCGCGACAGCCAGAACGCGGAAGGCCTCGAGCGCGCGTGAGGAGGTTCGCTCCGGCAGTCCGGCTCCCGCTATCAAGGCGCGGACGTCCCTGAAGGTCCTGTGGGATTGTTCGTCGGGGTGTTCGACACCTGCCCGGAGTGCGCCGACACCGTTCACCTCGACCCGCTCCGTAGTCAGGTCGAAGGCTACGCCGAGGCCACGCAGGGAGGCTGTGATCTCAGGCAGCGGCGCTCCCGCCGCGACGAGCGCGGCGAGGGTCATATCGCCAGCCGCGCCACCCACGGGTTGGAAATGAACGTGGGTCAAGACCTGTCTTCCGGCTCTGTGGCGAGCGATCTGCGAGGGGAGGGAGTATTCGGGGCTTGGGGAACCGCCCCTCTATTCCTCTCGTCCGTTGGAGATCTTGCGCACGGCCATAAGGGTGACGGCCAGGCTGACGGCCAGCAGGATCAGGGGCCTAGGGTCGCTCTTCACGGCGTCCGTCAAGGGTGCCGGGTTCCTCTTCCTGCCTGCCTCCCCGATCATCTTCGCCTGGCGACTGGCCGATTCCTTCAGGCTCTTGCCGAAGCGGATTAGGGCGCCCCTGACGCGTTCTTTGACCCTTGTCGTGACCTGCTTCGCGATGACCGGGGGCTCGGCGTGCTTTTTGAGGTCCCTAACGTCAGGCGCCATGCGGCTCCGGATCTCGAACATCTCCCGTTCTATGCGCTCAGGTATCTCGCTCATTACCTCAACTGCCCCTTTATCCAGCTGATGTTCTGCTCGAGGGTACGGATCGTCCGGTGGGGCTTGGGATCCAACCTCCTCAGTATGCTGGCTCCGGCTGCAGCGAGTATCCCACCGACCAGCAGCAGTATACCACTGACGATCAGAGCCGAGACCCACAGGGAGAGGAAGACATTCAGTATGTAAACCCCGGCGAGAGAGAGGATTATGAGGAAGACGAGCATAAAGACGCCGGCAGCCGCGAGAAGGCCCGAAGCCAACCCGGCCCTCTTGGCTACGGGCTCTATCTCCGTCTTCGCCAACTCGACCTGCTTGTTGACAAGCTCCTGAAGCTGGGGCCTCAAGGCGTCGATGATCTCCTTGATGTTCCGGTCGGAAGGCTCGGGACCCTCCCTGAGCTCCCTGCCGAATTCCGCTACCCGCTCTCGCCCATCCATTCCCACACTCCTTTCTTCTGTCCTAAAGACCACGAGTCCATCCTGAACAGCCATCCCTATCCTACACTACATCTTAGTATCCAACATGCCATAAAGCACGCGAAGTGAATCGATGATGTAACATGAATACAGGTGTACAAAACCGCTCGCCTGTTGGCGGGATAGGAGTGGCATTGAAGTTGCACGTGGCGCTAGGGATCTCTTCGGGGGACGTGGCCGCCTTCGTAGGGGCGGGGGGCAAGTCTGGTGCGATTCTTGCTGTCTGTGGCGGGCTCACACAGGAGGGGATGAAAGTCCTCGTTGCCCCGACGACGAAGATGTTGTTGAGAGAGGCCGACAGGATAGGCCCGCTTGTCACCTCAGAAGACGCAGGCGTCCTGCGCGCGAAGACCGAGAAAGCACTCTCCGAGGCTCCTGCTGTGATCGTGGGATCGGGGATGCTCTCCAAGAACAGGGTAGGCGGCGTCGACCCCGGGTGGGTAGGCGACCTCGCCAGGCTTGCCGACGTGGTCCTGGTCGAGGCCGACGGGTCGCGGCGGCGCCCGATCAAAGGGACCGCAGATCACGAGCCAGCGTTCCCTGATGCCGCCACCCTGGTCGTTGCAGTGGGTAACGTCCACGCTCTGGGCACCCCCGTGGACGAAGAACACGTCCATCGCCCCGACATCTTCTCTGACCTCACCGGCATCGCTCAGGGCCAGAGCGTGACCCCGAGAGCGTTCGCTTTAGCCTTGGCACAGGGCTCCCTAGCCAGAGTCCCCCAGGGGGCCAGGGCCGTTGTCCTCATAACCGGCGTCGAACCGGGTCGCAGTATGTCCGACGCCTCCGTCATCACCCGTGAGCTCTGGCGCCTCGGCGTCAGAAACGTCGTCCTTGCCTCTCTTCCTACCGAGACACCGGTCCGAGTCTGGATCCCATAGACTCCTCCAACAGAGCGCTTCCACCCCGACAGCAGCAAGGGCACAGGGAGAAGAACGTCTCCGACGGACGCTTCGCGCCGAGCCCCACGGGCCCGCTCCACCTTGGGAACCTGCGGACCGCTCTCCTGGCGTGGCTGTTCGCGCGTTCGGCCGGGGCGCGATTCCTGATACGCGTAGAGGACCTCGACCGCTCGCGGGTACGTTCTGGCGTGGAGGAGGCACAGCTCTCCGATCTCGGGGCTCTCGGACTCGACTGGGATAGACCCATCTTGCGCCAGTCGGAGCAGATGTAAGTGTACGAGGAGGCCATAGCCAGGCTCGATGCCGAAGGACTGCTCTACCCTTGCTACTGTACGCGGGCGGAGATCCGGGACGCCGCATCCGCGCCGCACGGCATCTCCACCTCTGACCATTATCCCGGAACTTGCCGTGAACTGACAGTGGCCCAGCGCGCCGTGCACGAGGCCTCCGGACGGCCGCCGGCGCTACGGGTGCGTTCTGGGGGCGTTCGAGTAGCCTTCGAGGACCGGCTCCTCGGCCGCTACGAGAACGAGGTGGACGACTTCGTCGTGCGCCGCAACGACGGCACTCCGGCCTATCAGCTCGCCGTTGTGGTCGATGATGCCGCGCAGGAGATAGGCGAGGTGGTGAGGGGTGCGGATCTCATGGATTCGACCCCGCGCCAGATCCTGCTGTCACGACTGCTCGGCCTGCCGGAGCCTCGATATGCTCACGTCCCGCTCGTGCTAGGCCCTGACGGATGGCGTCTCGCCAAACGCCACGGCGCTGTCACCCTCTCCGACCGTGCCGCTCTGGGCGAAGGACCGGAAGAGGTACGTGCCTGGATGGCCCGCTCGCTCGGCCTCGCCTGGGTCGGAGAGACGCCGTCACCGGACGACCTCATAGCGAGCTTCGATCCGGAACGACTGCCACGCGAGCCGACCGTCTGGTCGCCTGAGACCGCAGTCTAAGCCGCGCTCTATGGTACCTTTCCTTTGCAGTACCGCGGCAGTCAACCCGTCAGCAAACAAAAAGCTGACTAGCTGAAGTGCTGACTAGCTGACAAGCGCGGTTTGGAAGGGTTGACCCTTCCAAACCGTTATGAGAGGAGACTTTGTGGACGTGTCCCAGAGGTTCGAAGGATTGCAGGCAGAGGTTGAAGAGAACTTCGGTGAGAAGATCGTTGCCCTCCGCCGCGATATCCACCGCGAGCCCGAGCTGGGCTTCGATACGGATAGGACCGCCGAAAAGGTGCTCGCGGCACTCGACGGTCTACCCCTCGACATAGAGACAGGCGTCGCGCGGAACGGGATCGTCGCCACGCTCCGGGGAGCGGGT
>DASQWQ010000184.1:0-4957 GCA_035640175.1 Rubrobacter sp.
ATGGGTCGTAGCGACCCTTGATCGTAGCGAGCCTCTCCCAGGCTGAGCCCGGGTAGGCCTCGCGAGTGCGCCCCTCGCCTTCGTCGTCAAGAGAGCCGACGTACGCACCGCTGTCACCCTCTTGGCGCAGAACCGCCGCAAAGCCACTCATCCAGGGCTCGTGCACCGCCGCCTCATCGGGGCGCTCGTAGAGCGCGGCGACGTTCACCATGATGCGCGAGCTGCGGTGGGCGAAGGCCGTGGCCTCGGCCGGCACGCGGGCCATCGCCCGCCCAAGACCCGGATCTGCGCTACAGCCATCTGCGCACTCGAGGCCTGGAGATACTCGACAATCGTCTCCGCCACGCTGTGATCGATAGCGTCTAAGAACATCGTGCGCCCCGAGGCGACCGGATGGTAGTCGTCCTCCTCGGGCGGGTAGATCTCCGGGTAGCGCATCGGTTTGACCATGTCGGCGATCGGTATGGCGAGCGTTCTAAATGGCGCGATGGCGCGCTCGCCCTCATCGACCTCTCCCGCGTAGACCAGCATCGCCATGATGATGAGCCGACCATGCACCTCGGCGGGCAAGAACGGCATAGGCGGTGCCGCCATGACGTTGACGATAGTCGAGAGCTTCTCCGGAGCGGCCTCCGCCTGAGCGACGAACGAGTGAATGACCTCCGGTGTTACAGGGAGGATTAGCATCCCGCCCACGATCTCATCGACCTCGTGCAGCCTATAGTGGAACCTGCTCACAACGCCGAAGTTCCCTCCTCCCCGGATCGCCCAGAAGAGGTCAGGGTGCTCCTCGGCGTCCACGCGCAGTAGCCGCCCATCCGCGGTCACGATCTCAGCACCCAGCACATCCTCGATGGTGAGGCCGTGCTTGCGCACGAAGTACCCCACCCCACCGACAAGCGTGATGCCCCTATCCCCACCGAGCCGGTGTCGCCGAAGCCTTCGCCGAGTTCGTGAAGGATCACGCCGACCACTTCGCGGGAGACCTTTCGCACCATTTATAAGAACGAAGGGCCGAACTTCCGAGAATCCCGTCAAGGCGAACTTCTGAGAAGACTCCACACGAAGTTCGCCTATACCTCTCCTTGGCCACATGGGAGAGGCACCGAGAGGCTAGAATTGGCGAAGGCATGGCAACCTACGCGGAGACGATGAACCTCAGGGTAGTGGGGCTCGAAGTGTGCGCTCCACTTGTGTGCGGACAATGAAGCGTAAGAACGTAAGCGCCGGGCTGCTTTTGTTCCGCCGTTCCGCAGATGTGTTGGAGGTCTTCCTCGCTCATCCCGGCGGGCCGTTCTGGAGCAGCCGGGATCTGGGCGCCTGGACCGTTCCGAAGGGTCTTGTGGAGGACGGCGAGGATCTATTGGCGGCGGCCATCCGCGAATTCGAGGAAGAGACGACCATGCGCCCCGAAGGACCTTTACTGCCCTTGGGCAGCATTCGCCAGAAGGCGGGCAAGCTGGTGCACGCCTGGGCATGGGAAGGGGAGGCCAATCCGCGCCAAGTCAGGAGCAACACAATGCGCGCCGAGTGGCCGCACGGCTCAGGGCATTGGCTCACCTTCCCGGAGGTGGACCGGTGCGAATGGTTCGACGCACGCAATGCACGACAGAAGATCAACCCTGCGCAAGCCGAGCTGATCGACAGGTTAGAAGCAGCCCTCTCCAACGACGCGTCGAGCTAGTCCTACAAGCCCGCAGAGGGCTGATGCCGTCAATTCTCCTCGGCTGTGCGCTGGGGAGGCTTCGGCGGGCACCGTTGTCGCGACCGACCCTGCGTCGGGCGACGCCGGTTGCGACAACGGCGCTACCCTTCACAATTCAGCTCGAGGCGGAAGACGCGGTGAGGGTACGGCTCGTCGGTTAGCGGCTACCCCAACGCAAGACCCACGAGAAGGTAAAGACTCCTTGAAGCGCCTACTTCTTCGCCCTCTGTAGCGTCACCAAGGTGATGTCGTCCTCCTGCTCCCAGCCCTCCCCAGTGAAGGAGTGGAGTTTCTCCATCAGGAAGTCCACCAACGCTCCCTCCTCAGCGTGCTCGGCGATGAGCGCACGAAGCCTAGGAAAGCCGAACATCTCACCTTCTGGATCATGGGCCTCGACCAGGCCATCGCTGTAGAAGAGGACCGCTTCGCCAGCACCTAGCATGACCTCCTTCTCCTCGTAGGACATCCCTGGCATGAGTCCCAGCGGCATCCCCCTCGCACGCAGCTCCTCCGCACCCCAACCTCGGCGCAGGTAGGGTAGGTCATGTCCAGCGTTGGCGTAGAGTAGGCGTCCGCTCTTGGGCTCGAGGATGGCGTAGAAGCAAGTGACGAACATGCTGGGTGGGATGCGGGCACTCAGCGCCTCGTTGACTCGAGCTAGTACCTCGCCCGGCGAGTTCACAGAGAGGGCTACGGCCCTAAGCATACCGCACGTGGTGGACATCACTAACGCCGCCGGAACGCCATGTCCGGTGGCATCCCCGACAACCATTCCCAGGCGACCGTCTTCTAGCTCCAGGAAATCGTAGAAGTCTCCTCCGACCTCTCGAGCAGGCTGGTAGTGGGGGTTGATCTGCCAACCTTGTACTTCGGGCACCTCCTTAGGGAGCGAGGCTTGCTGAATGCGCCGCGCCACCCTAAGATCTTGCTCGACGCGCTCGCGCTCGCGCGCCTGTCTCTCGATCTCCTCCAGGAACGGGGTAACGATGTCCGCGCTCCACTCTTTGGCGATCTTACCCCCGGAGACGCGGTTGATGACGATGATTGGGGTGGTCCATTCCTTGCCGGTAGGCGCTACGCCAAATAACGTTTCTCGGTCGTGAGTGGCGCGCATTGTGAGACGACTTATCACCATGTCGCCGTCGGTTGCCTGGTACTCGATGATGTAGCGGATATCTGAGAGGGCGGCGTGCTGCTCGGCGGCACTTTGTATGTAGCCGCCGCGCCCAGGGACTTGACCTGGAAGCAGGCTATGATCGACGAAGTCGTGGGCCAGCATCTCCCCCAGCGCATCTAGATCGCCCCTAGCATGTGCCATCAAGAAGCGGTGGACCAGGGCCCTGTTCTTCTCTTCGGCCTCCGACGACACGGTGGGTTCCCTTCTGCCGATCTCTGCAACGGGGGCATCATATCCCCGAAGCTCTATCCGATCTAGCAGGCAATTGGAGTATTCCGGGCTTATGCACCCAAGCCTCCAGAAGTAGAGTTCTTGGCAACTCGCATCCGACAAGCCCGCACATATCCCCAGCATCCGGGAGTCGATAGCCGCTGTTCGCTTTCGTATCTCCGAAATAGGATTGCTAATCAATCCTGTGCTGAGGCTCAGGCATGCCACTTTGGCACTCGCTACCCGCTTGGCCCCACCTTGCTTACTGAAAAGGTCGCACCTTGGGGATCCGTCAGGATAGCGGTCTTGCCGACCGAGGTGTAGAAGGGCCACATCTTGACCTCACCACCGAGCTCCGCAGCCTTGTCGGCGGCCGCATCGACGTCGTCGACCCAGAAGTCGACGCTCCAGTACGCCGACACGTCCTCGGGGGATCGGTCGCCGCTCAGGGGTACCATTACTCCAACAACCTCCCGGGAAACGGGCTGCCCGGGTTCGCCGCCGACGTAGCCGGGGAGGCGCCATAGCGTGATCTCGCCTTCACCCATATCGAATGTATCGGTCTCCCAGCCGAACACCGCGGCGTAGAACACCTTCGCACCCTCCGGATCACGGGTGTTGAGCTGGCTCATGGACCATGCACCCGGCTCGTTGACGAGCTGGGCTCCATGGTGCTCACCCGGCTGCCACACTCCGAACACCGCACCCGCCGGATCGGCGACGACCGCCACGCGGGCGACATCGAGGCGGTCGGACGGCTCGACAACCACACTGCCGCCCGCATTGGTCACCTTGGCGACGGTGTCGTCGGCGCTATCCGCCCAGATGTAGGTGTTCCACGCGGGCACGGACAGCACGCCGTCGCGCTCTGAGCCGATCGCGGCGACATCGCGGCCGCGACGCTTGCAGACATAGAATTCGCTGGACGACTCGAACGGCATCAAGTTGGTGGCCTCCCAGGCGAACAGTTCCGTGTAGAAGCCCACCGCCTTCTCGGGGTCGGGGTGAACTGTGGCGACCCAGCAGGGGACGCCTGGCTCGTATCCGTCACGCTCACTCATCTGTTGTCGTCCTTCCCACCCGCTTTCCCTACGAAACGTACGACTCTGTGCATGATGCCACCAGGCGAGACCCAACGCACCCCGACACGGCGCTATACCCTAACAGTGAGGCCCACGAGGAGGCACGAGCCTCCGCGGCATCTCTGGCGGAGTGGGTCGTGGTCCTGTGGGTGCCGGTCTTCTTGCCCTTGCGTAGAGTCAAGAAACCCGATGCCCCTAGTGTGATGGAAGGGAAAGGAGAGGAGCACCGGGCCTTTAGACATCCATTGTGTAGGCGCAGGGTTACACTCGTATAACAGCTCGGCAAGAGCTTGGTAACAAAGCGCTTCCGGGCCGGGGTCCTACCGGGCCGCGGTTCTTTCGTACGGTCGTCGCGCAGGGTCTCGTCCTAGAGGGAAATGCGAATTCGAGGCCTTCGGGTAATGAGCATAAGGCAAGCTCCGAGGCCGCTCCGCAGCATCGCTAGCTCTTAAAGCCCTCGCCTGCACAAGAGGCGCTGCAGCAGGGAGGCGATACGGGGCATCCTAGAGCTATTCGGAGATAAAGCGCTCCCGTTCCGAGGTCGTTGTCGCCAAAAAGCTCCTTCTAAGGGGTCAGGATCAGCGCCGGGCGGCGCTCTCGCGGCGGTTGCCGAGGTAAACCACTACGAGCAGAACGATGATGCCCACGGTCACGAACTGCAAAAGCCCCGTCGGCCCCTGGCCGCCGACGACGAGGGCGGCTACGAAGGCCAGGGCCAGCGCCGCATAACCGGCTGCCCTGAAGGCGAAGTAAGCCACGACTAGCCCGACCAGCGAGTACAGG
>DASQWQ010000185.1:0-20230 GCA_035640175.1 Rubrobacter sp.
TGTGTCCATCCCCTCATCCTGCAGGTGGTAGGCTTTCATCTTGTTCAAGAGCCCGATGCCCCGGCCTTCCTGCTGCATGTAGGCGATGACGCCTTCGCCTTCCTCCGCGATGCGTTCCATGGCGGCCTCCAGTTGCTCGCCACAGTCGCAGCGCAAGGAGTGCAAAGCGTCCCCCGTCAGGCACGCTGAGTGGACCCTGACGAGCACATCGTCCTTGCCCTCGGGCTCGCCCATGACGAGAGCGACGTGGGTCAGGTCGTCTATCTCGTTCTCGTAGGCGCGCAGCCTGAACTCCCCGAACGGGGTGGGTAGCCGCGTCTCAACGGCGCACCTGACCTGCGTCTCGAAGGCGTGGCGGTACTCGATGATCTGGGCTACCGTTACCAGCTTGACTCCATGCTCCCTGGAGAACCTCTCGAGGTCGGGTACGCGGGCCATCGTACCGTCCTCTTTCATGATCTCGCAGATCACACCGGCAGGCTTGAACCCGGCTAGCCTGGCGAGGTCGACGGCGGCCTCGGTCTGGCCGGCGCGCTGCAGGACGCCACCGGGCTTCGCCCGAAGCGGGAATACGTGTCCCGGCATCACGAGGTCTTCTGGACCTGTCGCCTCGTCAATGGCGACCCTGCACGTATGGGCCCTGTCGGCGGCGGAGATACCCGTCGTGATGCCCTCCTTCGCCTCGATCGAGGCTGTGAAAGCCGTGCCCATCCTCGAGGCGTTGTGGGTGACCATCTGCGGGATGTCGAGGCGGTCCACGATCTCCTCCGCCATTGGCAGGCAGATCAGACCGCGACCGTAGGCGGCCATGAAGTTGATGTCGTCCGCGGTTACGAGTTCGGCGGCCATGGTCAGGTCGCCCTCGTTCTCACGGTCCTCGTCGTCACAAACGATGACCATCTTGCCCTGCTTGATGTCCTCGACGATCTCCTCTATGGGACTAAAAGGCATCTCCGGAACTCCTCTCGAAGGTTGAAAGTCTCCCTACCAGGCGCGGCTCGAGCAGCCGCTCCACATACTTACCAATAACGTCGGCCTCGAGGTTCACTCTGCTCCCCGCCCCAAGCTTCCCCAGGTTCGTGTTAGCGCGGGTCTGGGGCAGTATCGAGACCGTAAAAGTGCCCTCCTCGATCGAGACGATCGTCAGGCTTATGCCGTCGACGCAGATGCTGCCCTTCTGGACGCAGTAGCGGAGCACCGCCTCGGGCGCCCCGAACTCCCAGATCTCCGCGTCGCCTTCTGGCCTCACCCCGAGCGCCTCGCCCACGCCGTCGACGTGCCCCTGCACGATGTGTCCTCCGAACCTGCTCCCCGCGGACATCGCCCGCTCCAGGTTGACAGGACTCCCAGCCCCGAGGCCACCGAGCGCCGTGCGCCTCAGCGTCTCGGGCATGGCGAAGAAGGTGAGCGTCCTGCTATCGACCTCGCTGACCGTCAGGCAAACCCCGTTCACGCAGACGCTGTCGCCGGTACGCGCGCCCTCAGACACCCTGCCGGCGGAGATGCTCAGGCGCAACATCTCGCCCTCCCCAATCGAGGAGACACGCCCTACTTCCTCAACAAGCCCGGTGAACACGTTCCTCCTCTCCGCCAGGGTAGAGCGTCACGGCGACGTCATCCCCTACTTTCCCGACTTCCGAGACCGAGAATTGCAGCGACTCCGCAACCTTCGTAGCCCTGAGCGCACCGATCATGGGCACGCCCTCAGAGCCGAGGAGCTTAGGCGCGTAGAACAGGGTCAGCTTGTCGGCGAGCCCCATACGGACAAAGCGCGTAGCCGTCTCTCCCCCACCCTCGACGAGCAGGCCCTTGATCCCACACCCGCCCAACTCAGCCAGAACATAGAGGAGGTCGAGGCCCTCTTCCGAACACGGAGTCGCAACCACCTCGACGCCGAGCCTCTCCAGCTCTATTTCGCGCCCGTCGAGCGCGGGCTCAGGGGCGAAGACGACGACGGGCGTCTCCCCAGCGCTCCTCGCGAGCTTGCTCTCCGGGCTGGTCGTCAGGCGGGGGTCCAGCACCACGCGGGTGATACGGGGGGGCCGCACGGGGAGATACCTGGGGGTGAGCATCGGGTCGTCCGTCCGCACGGTGTTCGCGCCGACGAGTACGGCCCCTGCCTCGGCCCTGAGCTCGTGAGCCCGCAGCCTCGCGTCCTTACCAGTAACCCACCTGCTGTCACCACCGGACGCGGCGATCCTGCCGTCGAGGGTGGTGGCGAGCTTGAGGTGGACGAACGGTCTTCCTGTGCGCATGTGGTGGAGGAACTGTTCGTTTTGCCGGCCGAACGCAGGATCGTCTAGGACTTCGACCTCGACGCCGGCCTCGCGCAATATTTCTACGCTACTGCCCTGCATCCTGGGATCCGGGTCCAGATGGCCGACGACCACGCGCGAGATGCCGGCCCGCAAGATGGCCTCGACGCAGGGAGGCGTCCTGCCGTAATGGTTGCAGGGTTCGAGCGTTACGTAGAGCGTGGCCCCACGCGAAGCCCTGCCGGCCCTATCGAGGGCCACTATCTCAGCGTGGTCCTCTCCTGCCCTGGAATGCCAGCCCTCGCTTAGCACGCTCCCGTCGCGCGCGACGACGGCCCCCACGAGTGGGTTCGGCGCAACCGAATAACGCCCGCGCTCAGCGAGGCAGCGGGCAAGATCCATCATCGAATCCTGCAGCACGTCTTCCTCTCTCCCATCCGGACTCTGACCGTCGGCGCCGGACTACGGCTCGCAGCGAATACGAACCTTCACCGGCTCAACCTCCAAAGAGGCTCGCGGGCTCCCCGGCAGGAACGAAAGACGTCCCTGTCAGGCTCACCGCCGGTGCGGGAATTCCACCCGCCCCCGAAAGTTACGCAGCAAGCTATACCACAGAAGGCCCACGGCAGCAAGGAAAGGTTTCAGCATTTCAGCTAGTCAGCACGCCGCCCGGCTACGCCAAGCTTCGCCAGGCGGCTTGTCAGCATTTCAGCCTGTCAGTTTCTCGCTTGCGCAAAAGCCTTGGTTGACGTGCCAACCGCCGGCTCCGCCGCCTCGCTGAAGTGCTGACAAGCGGAGGCTGCAAGGCCGATGCGTGCTGACTAGCTGAAATGCTGACTAGCTCCCTTGCCGGCTTCGATTATCCTGCGCATCCCCGCCGCCGGGTCGCCTTTGAAGACAGCCGAACCGGCGATGAGGACTTGGGCGCCTGCCCTGACCATGAGCGGCGCGGTCTCGACTGTGATGCCGCCGTCCACCTCGACGGGGACATCGGTCATCTCCTTTAGGCGCCTGACCTTCTCGACCATCTCGGGGATAAAGTCCTGGCCTCCAAACCCGGGGTTGACGCTCATTACGTTCACGTAGTCGACGTAGGGCAGCGCCCACTCAATACACTTGGGAGGGGTTGTCGGGTTCAGGGCGACGCCGGCCTCACAACCGCCGGTCCGGATCAGATCCAGCGTACGGTGCAGGTGCGTGGCCACTTCGGGCTGCACCGAGATGCTGACGACCCCGGCCTCGATGAAAGATGGGATCAGGTTGTCAGGGTTCGTAACCTGAAGGTGGGCGTCTATGGGAAGGTCGACCGCGGCAGCGAGCGAGGCCGCGACGGCGGGGCCTACGGTAAGGTTCGGGACGAAGTGGTTGTCCATAACGTCGAAGTGTACGAGCTCGGCTCCACCCCTTTCGGACCTCCGCACTTCCTCGGCCAGTTCCGAGAAATCGGCCGCGAGTATCGAAGGGGCGCCCACCATCCTGTCACCGAGCCTTCCGAAAAACGTCAAGAGCGCTGCCTCCCAGGTCGAGTATCCAGAGCGGGCCATTCTACAGAAAGGGCCCCAGGCGAACTCATCGGCAGTCCTGACTTCGAGGCCACCTTCTGGAGGTCCACTGCGTAAAGATCGTACCGCTCACTCGGTGTCTCGACAGGGATGAAGCCGGACAGGCGTTCGAGCGATCCGGTCAGCTGTGAGTCTTTCGCGACCATCACGTAGTCCACGTCGTTGCGGCGCAAGATCTCGACGCCGTTCTGCAGCGTAGTCCCGCTGAAGAACTCCCGCACATCCAGCGAACCCTGGGGCACCTCGATCTGGCCCGGCGCCCGCTTCTCCAGTTGGGGGAGGACTCTCAGCACCAATCCTCCCCTGCGGCTGACGACGTTAGCCTCGGAGGAGTAAGCGGGTATGCGGGCGCTTTGGATGTCGGGCGCAAGCACGACAACGGACGAGCGCATCTCGTCGCGAAACCAGGGAAAGATGGAATCCGAAGGGTAAAAGCCAGACTTACGGCTCGCCTCCCTGTGTGCCTGAATAGACTCCATACCTTGACGCGCCTGAGGCACGGCCGCGGCCGTCAGGACGAGGACCAGTAGGATCGGCAATGCCCCAGCCAGTAAACGCGCCGGCCCGAAGCTTCGCAGCCACGCGGCCCCGTAGTCTGTGGCGGCCCACACGAGCCAGCCAAGCGTCAGCACGGCGGCGAGCTGTACTGGCCAGGCCAGACGCCAGATCTGGCCTGGGAGCACGACATTATCGCCAAGGAACGTGGCGATCGGGGGTACGTACACGATTACGGTCGTCACGTACATCGTTCCGAAGAGAAGTTGTGCGGCCAGGCTCCGCTTCAGGCGCCAGAGAAGGAATGGAAGCCCAATCAAAAAGGCGGTGGCTATCACGGGATCGAGGATCAAAGAAGGGTGCATCATGTAGGAGCCGTCAGCCAGTTCGAAGATGCGGTTCCTCTCCGGGCTGACGAAGATAATGTTCCTTAGCACGTCGGGGTCGCCGGAGTTGATGTCCGAGTCGGCCAGCGCGTTCGACAGCGGCTCATCGGTAAACGCCGAGACAAGTACCGCAGGAACGGCGATGATCGCGACACCGGTTAGGCCCATGGCCGAGATCCTGGTCCACGCCGCGCGGCTGCGAGGATGGGCGGCGAGGTGCAGAACAGCGAACCCGGCCATGGAGATCCCGATGATCGCCAACCCTATGGGATGCACGGCCATGACGGCACAGCAGAAAAACGAGAAACCCAGGAAATACCGCTTTGTCCCACTTTCCAGAAACGCGTAAGCGAAAGCGAGGGCAAGGGGCAAGAAGAGGAACTTGGCGACCAGTTTGTCCTCGGGCAGGCGTTGGACGAACTCGCCTCCCCAGGCTATGCGCGACTGGCTGAGGTGGATTAGGAAGAACAGCGCGTACAGGCAACCGGACAACAGCGCCGCCTTCTCGCTCTCGAACAGAATGCGCGCCAGGGCGTAGAAGACCAGGAAGGCCACAACCACCAGTGCCGGGTTCAAATACGTGAAGGCCAGGTCTACAGGGTCGACCCCCGAGACCCTGGAGACCGCGGTCTGCTCCAGTAGCCAGCCGTTGATCCTGGCGCGGGAGAGGCCCACGTCACTACCGAAGAACGGCTCGACGGAGGCGAGCCTGTCTCCGCCGAGGTACTCCCTGACCCACGAAAGGTAGATCCAGATGTCACCGTAGTAGCTCGGGGCTGTGTTCCTGGCGATGTACGAGAGCGCCGCGACAAGGGTGGCGAAAGGCACCCAGAGCAACCCCCCGCGGTCGGAGAGTAGGATGCCGATCCGCCCGCCATCCACCTGCTCGGGGCGGAACGCCAAAACCACAGCGGCAAGCCAACAGACGGCGACGATCGTACCGCAGGCCCACAGGTAGGCGGCCAGGGTGCTCTGCAAGATGAGCATAGGCACCGCCAGGAGGGCGAAGAGCCCGACGCTCGTAACGAAAGCCGCCGGAGCGAGCGCGGCGCCGGGAAAATAGTCCCTCAAGAACCAGCGCCCCAGTAATACGCCCGGCGTCAAAAACAAGACCAGGGTAGAGAGCAACATGACCCAAGGTATTGGCGCAAAGATGCCCCTGAACGGGCCGATAACGGCGAATGCCGCGATCACCGCGAGCGCGACGCCGACCTCGAACCATCGAAGCTGTATCCCGCGTTTGTCCACTATCCTGTTCTGCAAGATCCCTTACGAGCGGGTTTGGCCCGTCGAGGCGGAAGACGCTACCGGCTTGACCGCCTCGGAGGTACCGAGTACCCGGCCCGAGCCATCTTTGGCTTCGACAGCGACGTAAGGCTCACTGGTGTACAGCGTTACAGCGGTCTCGAAGCCCTTGCGGGGGGCTGAGCCCGCGGGCTCGAGCTTGTGAGGATAGCCACCGGCCAGCACCTGCCAGGTGGCTACCTCCGTGGCGCCGTTCCAACTGACGTAGAGCGTTACCCTGTCATCCGACCCGGCTTCGGCCACGACCGCGGGTCGGTCCTCCGGTTGACCCTTCCACGGGAAGCGGAAAGCCCTGTAAGACTCGACCTGGGACGGGAAGCTGGCGTCGTAGAGCAGTTTGCCATCCCGGCCGAACTCGGAGTAGGACGGCTCGCTGCCCCACCCGACGAACACGTTCCCGTTGGGCAAAACCTGCACGTTACCCTGGGTGGCTGCGAGTATCTTGTCCGGATGCGTGTACTCGCCTACCAAGGTCGTGCTCATGTCATCTTCGTCTACCTCGACCACGATGCCGCGTGACTGTACGTCTTTCTGGATCCCGCCGTTGTCGAAGATCGTTATCGTGCCGTCGGGATGGCGGCGGGCATCGTGCTGCCAGTCGGTTCTGGTGCCGTATCCCATCTCGAAGTCGCTCTGTTCCCCGCCCAGACGCCAGACGACCTCGCCCGTCTTTCGGTCGACTTTGTAAACGGCGCAAGTCCTGCGGGCCGAGATGATCAGGGATCCGTCGGGAATCGGATCTATGGAGTTGATGTGGAAGTAGTCGAAAGCCGCCTTGAGGTCGGGCGGCGGTTCGTAGAGAGACTCCTCCAGCCCGATGTGGTCGAGGCTGTGCCACTCGAAAAGTACCTGGCCGGTCTCGATGTCGATCTCCTGGACTATCCCGTCGAGCACAACACCGTCTACAGGACCACCGACGCCGGACAGGTCCCTTGGTACTTTGCTGTAGATCGTAATCAGCGCTGTATCCTCAGGCGTGATGAGGAACTCGTGGTGGTCCCCCTCGTAGCCGTTGCCGGCCCTGAGCCTGGTAATCTCACGATAGGAATGGTCGCAGATCACGTACTCGCCTTGGCCGTAGCCCGTATGGAGTCCCTCCCACCAGGTGAGCACCGTCTCACCCTTGTATGTCTGGACCTCGAAGGTGAAAGCGTCAGCCTCGGCATCCTGCAGCGGATGGAACCAGATAGGCTCACCGCTGGCGTCGACGATGAGCGGTGCGTCCTGGGTGGGAGCTTCCTCCCCTGGACCCTTTTTGGGCGAGACAAAGATGTGGCCGGGGGCTGCGCCAGGCAGATTTTTATTTACCTTGATGGTGGGCGGACGGAGATCCGGGCGTGAACGGAAAATCCTGGCTTGTCCAGGTCCCTGGGGCGCGGCGGACGCCTTGGTCCGCGAGCTCGGCTCGCAACTAAGGGAGCCGGAAAGTGCGACCAAGGCGGTTCCGGCCGTAAGGGCCCCGAGAAACCTGCGACGTGTGATCCCTGCTCCAAGTCTCCCGTTGCTCGACTGCTTGCCCAAATTCGCCCTCTCGTCTCTCGCCAGCATTGAAAGGGAGTAGGCGTCAGGCCTGCTCCCTTACACACGAGCGGAAGCCACGAAGACCTCCAGTCGCGCGCCACATGTGCTCCATCAAGGAGTTTCGGCGGGCCGAACGCCTCCTGAGTGAACGCACTCCTAAGCGGATCGGCCCTGTAAAGAGGGATCTTCCACGAAAAGCCGCAGATTTGCAAGGCTTGTCAGCTAGTCAGCACGGCGGCTCCGCCGCCGGTTGGCAAGTCAGCCAGGTTTCGCACACGCGAATGCTGGAATGCTTACAACGTCTGCGAAGAGGCCGACTATTTTGCAACGTCCTTAGCGTCCTGCCTTCGCCTTCTCCCGGAGGAAATCATCGTAGTTACTGGTGAAGAAGTGCTTCTTACCGTTGGCCTCGAGGACGTAGTAGAGGTAGTTGGTATTGGCGGGGTTCAGCGCGGCGTGGAGTGACTCGCGTCCCGGGCTGCATATAGGTCCTGGCGGCAGTCCTTTGTTCTCGTAGGTATTGTAAGGCGAGTCTACCTTCAAGTCGGTGAGCGAGAGGTTCGCCTTGGGTCTCTTGAGTGCGTACTGGATCGTGGCGTCGATCTGGAGCGGCATGTCCTTGCGCATGCGGTTGTAGATCACCGACGCTATCAGCGACTTCTCCTCGGGACTAGCGGCTTCTTTCTCGATCAGGGAGGCCACGGTCACAACCTGATTCTCCGTAAGGTCGAGACGCTCTTTCGCGTCAGCGATGTCGAGGTCCTGGGTCTCGAGTAGATACTGCCCGAGGAGCCTGTCGACTATCTGCCTGGCGGTAACGTCCTTCTCGAAATCGTACTTGGCAGGAAAGAGGTAACCTTCTGTTGTTTTGACGTCGGGGTTGTCGAGAAAGGCGTATCCGTAGTCGGTTCTACGCGCGGCCTCCTCGAACTCGGGCGCGGGGACACTGCTGTCCGCGGCGACGGTCCCTGCGGTCTCCTCTATAGTGAGTCCCTCGGGGATCGTGACGGTCAACGTAGGAGCGGCCTGGCCGGCGGTCAGTTTCTGGAGGATCTCCCCGCCATCCTGGCCGGGCTCGAAGGTGTAACGTCCGGTCTTTATCTCCGTACCATACCCTTCATACCTGGCCTGCAGTTCGAAGACGAAGGCGCTCTTTATGATCCCGGCCTCTTCCAGCTTGGCAGCGACATCCGAGAGCGTCTCACCTTGGAGGACCTGCACCCTTGCCGATTCCCTAGGCCCGTCCTCGCCTCCTGTTGCCGCAGAGTAGATGACGAAGATAGCTCCTAGAACGCCAAGCACGAGAATGACACCGAGCACGGTCGGTCCGGCGTTCGAGCGGCGTTTGCGGCGGACCTTTCTGGAGCCGGATTGCTGGAGAGCGTCGAGCCTGGCATCGAGCTCCTCACGGGGTCGTCGCTTGCTCTTGTCATAGCGCCTCAAAGACTCTCCCTCGCCCGGAGGTACTCCTGCAGCATCCGTGCGGCCGCCAGGTGATCCACCCTCACAGTCCCCTTTCTTCCGCCGCAGCTACCGGCGAGACGGGTCGTGAACCGCTCGTCCCACTCTACGAACCGCACTCCAGGGAACTCTTTTCTCAAGGCGTCTAGTCTAGCCAAAACTCTGCGTGCCTGGAAGCCTACATCCCCGCCGAGCGTCCTCGGCACCCCGACGAGGATCTCGTAGACCCCCTGTTCGTCCACGAGCCGGCTCAGGTAACCTGAGAGATCCCTACTCGGTATCACGTCGAGAGGACTGGCGATAACGCCTCCAGGGTCCGAGACGGCAATGCCGGTGCGTACCTCTCCGAGGTCGAGGGCGGCGACTCGCCCGCGGTCGGCTGGCGACAGGGCTTACTCCTGGCCCGCGAGACGTTGGTCGAGGATCTCGCGCACCCTTGCGAGGGCGTCGGGGATGGCTTCGAGGTTGCCGCCGCCAGCCTGGGCCATCGTTGCGCCGCCTCCCCCGCCGCCTCCCAGTACGTCCGAGACCTCGCGCACTATCTCTCCGGCCTCGACCCTCTGCGACACCTCAGGGTGGAGGTTGGCGACGAGGACTGCCTTGCCTTCGAGCGCGGCGGCCAGCACAACGGCGGAAGGACCGCCGAGACGATTCTTGACGTCGTCGGAGATCTGGCGGAGCCCCCTGACGTCGGCGGCGACGACCTGGCCGGTCACCACCCTCGTGCCGTTGACCTGCTGGGCGCCTTCAACGAGGTCGCCGACCTCCTCGAGACCCTGCTGTAAAGCCCGCTCCCTGGCCGCCTCGCGAGAAGTTCGCACCTCTTCGCGCATCCGCCCAACGGCCCCTGGGAGGTCCTCGATCTCGACCTTCAGGGCCTCCGAGACTTCTTCTGCCCTCTCGGTTGCCCCGGTAAGGTAGTATAGTGCCTCCCTGCCTGTTATGACCTCGATGCGGTAGAGGTCGGCGCCGTGCTTCCTGTTGGAGAGTATCTTGAAAGCTCCGATCTCGGCGGTGCCGCGCACATGCGTCCCGCCGCACAGCTCGCGCGAGAATCCATCGACCTCGACCACTCGCACCAGGTCGGCGTACTTCTCCCCGAAGAGCATCATCGCGCCGAGGTTACGTGCCTCCTCGAGCGTGGTGGTGAAGTACCGGACCGGCTGGTTCTCCGTTATCTTTTGCAGAGAGAGCTCCTGGACGCGCCTTACCTCATCGTCTGTGACCTTCCCAGCGTGGCGGTAGTCGAAGCGCAACCTGTCAGGCCCGACGTAGCTGCCCGCCTGCACGACGTCCTGGCCAAGAGCCGCCCTCAGCGCCCAGTGCAGGATGTGCGTGGCCGTGTGGTTCGCCTCGATCTGCTGGCGGCGCACCCTGTTTATGGAGGCCGTTACCGCATCCCCGGCCTCGAACGTGCCGCGTTCTATCCGTGCCCTGAGCACCTGATAGTCTCCCGCCGGGATCGCATCGAAGACCTCGAGCTGTCCGTCCTCCGAGGTGATCCAACCCTCGTCCGCTACCTGCCCGCCACCTGTGGCGTAGAACGGGTTCTCCGCCAATACGACGTACACCTCTCCCCCGGCGTCGGGCACGGGCTCGACGGCGACTATCCTACTCTCTACCTGCTCACGCTCGTAGCCGACAAAGCGGCTCCGGATCTCCTGATCTCTGAACGCGGCAACGACCCGCTCGTAGCCCTGCATGGCCTCCCTGCCACGCTCCCGCTGCGCGTCCATCGCAGCCTGGAAACCCGCCTCATCGAGCGACAGACCCCTCTCGGCGAGCACCTCCCGTGTCACCTCGACAGGGAACCCGTAGGTGTCGTGCAACATGAAGGCCACGTAACCAGGGAAGTGCCCGCCCCGCATCCGCTCTATCTCGGAAGCCAGAAGCGACATCCCCGACTCGTAGATCTCGACGAACCTTGTAGCCTCGCCGGTGACGATGCGGCGTATGTCTTCCCGCGCGTACCGCAACTCCCCGTAGAAGTCGCCCATGTAGTCGACCACTACCTCAGCCAGCCCAGCGAGCTCGCCAGGGCTCATGCCGAGGCGCGAGTACGCCTGCAACATCGCTCGGCGTATTATGCGGCGAAGTACGTACTCTCTGCGATGGTTCCCAGGCCTGACGCCGTCGGCGATTAGGAAGGCCATGCCACGCGCGTGGTCGGCGACGATGCGCAACGCGCGATCTGTCGTCTCGGAGTCGCCCAAAGAGACACCCGTGTACTCGTTTGCCTCTTGGAAGATGGGTGCGTAGAGGTCGGTATCGTAGACGTAGCGGACCCCCTGGACAGCAGCGGTGGTTCTTTCCAACCCCATGCCGGTGTCGATGCCAGTCTTGCCCAAGGGCACGAAAGATTTGTCCTTCAATTGCTCGTACTGGTTGAAGACGAGGTTCCATATCTCGAGGAAGCGCGGGTCTCCCTCGTCGCCGCCGGGACCGTACTTCGGGTCCTTCAGCGGGTCTCCAAGGCCGGCTTCCTCGCCGTAGTCGTAGTATATCTCCGAGCAGGGCCCGCATGGACCGGTCTCGCCGGGCGGACCCCACCAGTTCTCGCTCTTCGGGAGGCCGAAGATCCTCTCCCCCGGCACGCCGACGCCCATCCAGAATTTTTTTGCTTCGACGTCCTCGGGGGCATCCTCGTCGCCCTCGAAGATCGTTATCCACAGGCGCTCAGGCTCAATGCCGAGCTGTTCCGTCAGAAACGCCCAAGCCCATTCTATGGCTTCTTTCTTGAAGTAGTCCCCGAACGAAAAGTTCCCTAGCATCTCGAAGAAGGTGAGGTGATGCCGGTCTCCGACATCCTCGATGTCAGGGGTACGGAAGCATTTCTGCACGCTCATCGCCCGCGGAGAAGCGGGCCTCTCCTGACCGAGAAAGTAGGCGATGAATTGCTGAACCCCGCCCGTGGTCAGGAGGACCGTAGGGTCGTTGTGGGGGACCAGGGACGCGCTCGGGTAGAGCCTGTGGCCCCGCTCACCGAAAAAGTCTAGGAACCGGCGTCGTATCTCGCTACTCTGCATGCGCCCCATCCGGGGACAACTTGCTGGTCTCGCGCTCATGTTCCAGGTACTCCAGTTCGACCCGCAGGTCCTTCAGGGCGCGCCTGAGGAGGCGGGAGACGTGCATCTGGCTGACGCCTATGTGGTCTGCGATCTCGGTCTGCGTCTTGCCCTCGTTGAAGCGGAGCTTCAGGATCTCCTGCTGCTGGCCCTTAAGGCCCTCGATGGCCTCCTGGAGCAGGATCCTGTCCTCCAACCCCTCTATCGGGGACACATCGTCAGCCTGGAAGTCCATGATCGTGTCCCCGTCAGGCTCGTCCTGGCTCACGGGCGCGTCGAGGCTGGCCGTGTTGTAAGCCCTCCCCAACGTCAACGCTTCTGCGACACCCTCGACGTCGGCGTCGAGCGTCTCGGCGAGCTCCTGCAAGGTGGGCGACCGTCCCGTTCTGACGTTCTCCTTGCGGATTACTTCCTTCGCCGACTGGCGCAGCTCCTGCAAGCCCCGAGGTACTCGCATCGCCCAACCCTTGTCACGGAAGTAGCGTTTGATCTCACCGAGAATGTTCGGGGTCGCGTAGGTGGAGAACTCGATCTTCCTGTCTACATCGAAGCGGTCCACCGCCTTTATCAAGCCGACGGAGGCGACCTGGATCAGATCGTCCAGGGGCTCCCCGCGGCCTGCGAACTTGCGGGCCAGGAACTCGGCCAGAGGAAGTTGTTCTTGGATGACCCGCTCGCGGGCGTTCTGGTCGCCGTGCTTGTGATAGCGTACGAGCAGGCGGCGCGTACGCGCTTTATCCGGCCTTCGATACCGCCGGCTCACGAGACCAACTCGACAACGGTGCGCCAGCTCGTCTCTGTGCCCCCCCCGGTGGTCGGCTCCTCGACCTCGGCGAGAACCCTCTCCCCGGCCAGGGAGAAGCGGAAGCGGGTTGGAGCGTCATCCGCGTGAAAGCCCTGCAGAACCTCCACGGCCTCCTCCAACCCCCCTACTCCTACCCTGGCCCGTGCCGCCATCCCTGCCAGCACGAGGCCGACGCAGGACCGCAGCTCTTCGTGAGGCGGGAGCCTCAGGTAAGCATATTCCTGGGGATGATCTTCGGTCAAGCCAATCCCTTCCTTAGCGTTGCACGGGTTTTTCTGTCGATGTTTGTTCGTCCAATGCGTTCATCGCCGCGTCTCCGGCGTCGGGATCGGGCTTCACCCCGCGCGCGGCGTGGTTCCCGCCGCCGTGTTCCTCGAGGTCGTGCAGGATCTCCTCCCGCCGCCGGGCGGAGGCCTCGCGTGCCGCGGCTACCGCGCTCCTGTAGCGGCGACGGACATTGTCGGGGAGGTCTCGCGCCGCCTTTGGCAGGTTCTTGCGTACATCCTCATTCGTCGCGTAGATCGTGCCTGCCACCCCGATCACGACCCCGGCCACGACCCTACCCCAACTCGCCACCGCTACTCCTCCTTCTCAGGACGCTTTTCGCCGGCGAGGAAGGTGCTGACGCCGCGCGAGATACCGGCCGTCGCAGAGGAAACCTTGATTACACCGCCCCTTACGCCGCGTGTGATCACGGCTGTGGTCTGGTCGAGCTCGCCCGTCATGCCTGCAACGTCCCCCACAGCCTCGTCGAGCTGCGTGAGCTGGCTGTTTATGTTGTCCACCGTGATGTGCGTCTTCCCCAGAAGCGGAACGACCTGCCCCGAGACGTCCTTGATCGTCTGCTCAGTGGTCGAGAAGATCCTCGCCAGCCTCAAGAACATCCACGCGAGGACGAAGAACGCGAGGGCTATCCCCGCGAAGAGCAACCCTTTCATCAGCTCTACGAATAGTTCCAACCCTACAGCACCTCCCTCCGGGGTCCCTGGAAACCCGGATTATAGCTGTGATTGCACGCAAAAGGTACCGCTCTCAAGAGCTTCTGCGCGCAACGACGCCGCCCCCGACGACCCGCTCCCCGTCCCCTGTATAGAACACGGCAGACTGGCCAGGAGCGACACCTATAACCGGCTCATGAAGGCAGGCTACCCACCCTCCATCAGCGGACTCCTCGACCGTGCAAGGGACCGGCGAGCCATTGTAGCGGACCTGTACGCAAGCGGCCTGCGCGGGGTCGAGGAACCAGTTGAGATCCCTCACCGTGACCTCCCTCACCTCAAGATCCTGCCTGCGTCCGACGACTATCTGCCCGGAACGCGGTCGTACCTCGCTGACGTACAGCGGCGTCGGCGCCGAGACGCCTATTCCGCGCCGCTGTCCGACCGTAAAGTCGACAACGCCGGCGTGACGGCCAAGAACCCTCCCTTCGTCGTCGACGATGTCACCTGGCTCCGCAGCCACCTTCTTGCGGATAAAACTGCGGTAGTCCCCATCGGGGATAAAGCAGATATCTTGGCTCTCCGGGGTGTAGGCGACAGCGAGCCCCCGCTCCTCGGCGATGGCGCGGATGTCCGTCTTTCGGTACTCCCCGAGGGGGAAGATCGTACGCGCCAGGAGATCCCGCGGCACAGGCCAGAGGACGTAGGTCTGATCCTTGCTCTCGTCCACGGGGCGCGCAAGCGTAGGACCTTCCTCCACCCTGGCGTAGTGCCCCGTCGCGACGTGGTGGTATCCGAGCTCATCCGCGAGGAACAACGACGCGTGGAACTTGACGTGGGCGTTGCAAGCGACGCATGGGTTGGGCGTCTTGCCTTCGCTGTAGGAGCCCACGAAATCCTGCATGACGCGCCTGTCGAAGAGCTCCTTGAGGTTGAGCGTGAAGTGCGGCAGTCCCATCCTGTGCGCCGTGTCGCGGGCGAAGAGTACCGTGTCGGGTGAGCAGCACGAGCGGCTGCCCCGCTCGCCGTCGTGCAGCCGGAACGTCACGGTTGCGACGTCATAGCCAGCCTCTTTGAGAAGCAGGGCCGTGACCGCCGAGTCAACGCCCCCGCTCATCGCGGCCACAACGCTCCTGCCACCAACTCCCCGCCCTCTGTGGGCGTCGAATAGCATCTCGCCCGCCTTACGGTTCCAGTGGTCCTCGAAGGCCTTGTGCAATGCGTCTAGGACGAGCGTTAGCACATGCTCCTTGCCGGCGGGAAGGGGTCCTCCAAGCGCGTTCTCCAGGCCGGCCTTCGAAACGCGAGCGGCATCGAGGAGGTGTTTGCCTTCGACTAGTTCGGCAAGGGCTGAGCCGGCGGCGATGCACGCCGCACAGCCGTAGACCTTGTAGCGGACATGTTCGAGAACGTTGTCCGAGATCCCGACCGTAAAGCAGGCCACGTCGCCGCACGCGGCGTCGCCAGACTCCCCTCTGCCAGAAGGGTCGGCTATCTCACCAGCGTTGCGCGGCCGGACGAGGTGGTCTACGACCTGCGGTCTGTAACGATCGGACATGTGTAACCCGCCTTCAGCCCGCGTAGAGCGGGGAGATCTCTCGTAGTTGCGCAACCGCGGTCGAGAACGCCTTACGGAAGCCATCGACCTCTTCTGGAGTGTTATCTTTGCCGACCGTGATCCTGACGACGGAGAACGCCTCTCGCTCGGACAGCCCCATCGCGAGCAGGACCGATGAAGCCTTGTGCCCACCCGTGGAACAGGCCGAGCCACTCCCTATAGCGTAGCCGAGCGAATCGAGGAAGAGGACCAGGCTCTCAGCCTCTACGCCGGATACAGTGAGGTGGACGTTGTTGGACAATCGCCGCTCGCGATGCCCGTTTACAAACACATCTGGTAAGGCCTCTATTCCGGCCATGACGCGATCGCGTAGCGCCCTTTCGTGTGCGACGCGGTCGTCCATCTCCTCACGGGCCAGCCTCGCAGCCGTCCCAAGACCGGCGATCCCTGCGACGTTCTGGGTGCCGCTCCTCAGCCCCCTCTCCTGCCCCCCGCCGTAGATGATGGGTTCGAGCGAGACGCCCTCACGCACGTAGAGGGCGCCGACACCCTGAGGACCGTAGAGCTTATGCCCCGAGAGAGCCACCGTCGATACCGGTGTCTCCGAGACGTCGATAGGGACCCTGCCGACGGCCTGAACAGCGTCGGCGTGGAAAGGGATATCCTTCGCCGCGCAGATCTCGGCGAGCTCAGGCACAGGTTCGACGGTGCCGACCTCGTTATTCGCCCATACGACGGCGGCCAGCGCGGTGTCGGGGCGCAGCGAGGCGGCGAACTCGTCTGGGTCGACGAGGCCTTCCGCGTCAACCCCAATCCAGGACACCTCGAAACCTTCGGATTGCAGGCGTCCCGCGGCCTCCCGCACCGCAGCGTGCTCGACGCAAGAGACGACCGCGTGCCGCTTTTCAGGACCGGCGGACCTCGCCAGACCAAGGATGGCCAGGTTATCGGATTCGGTCCCCCCGCCGGTAAACACTATCTCCCCGTGCGGGGCCCCGATCAGGGAGGCTACAGAATCTCGGGCCGCCTCCAACCCCTCACGCGCCGAGCCTCCGAATGCGTGCAGCGAAGATGGATTGCCGCGTCGTCCGTTAAGGTGCGGAAGCATAGATTCCAGAACCCGCGGGTCGAGCTGCGTGGTGGCGGCATTGTCCAGGTAAACAGGCACGGTCATGATCGAGTCTAGTTTATCCTAATGGGCCGAAATGTCAGCCGTAGAGTCCGTTTCGCTCAGACGGTGATAGTGGAAGCAACAGCGCCACCAGGGTCGAGGAGCGCGATCTGGTCTCCTGGCGCCAGATCGAGCGACGTGCCTCCTTCGAACGTGCCCGCCACGCGCTTGCCCTCGTCGTCCACTATGTCAGGAACGCGGCCGATGGAGACGTTCTGACCCCGCTCTACTCTGATATCGCTGTCGATGGTGACGCCTGGCGCGCGAGGTGTTACCTGCGCGGTCTCGGGGTCGAGGACCCGCAGGGTAAAGCCCTGCAGGTTCACGGACTTGGTTCCACGGTTTTGCACGTTGAAGTACTCGATTCCGCCACCCTTGTCGGTCGTCTGGACCTGATCCAGGGTCACGTTGACATCGCTCGTGTTGTCCTCGACCTGTACCGCCGCAAGATCGAAGAGCGCCTGGCTCAACACGGGTCTGGGCACGTATCCTTCGAAGAGGTTGGTGATCACATACTCGTCGCCACTCGGGGCGAGCATCGCGATGAACGGCGTGATCCCGACACCAAGCTGCGCGGCCAGTGTACCGTACTCGCCAGGCTGCAAGCTCTGCTCGTCGCCGACGGGCCCGGGGTTCGCGATGCCGTAGGAGAAGAACTCGACGGTCGGATACTTGGTGCTCAGGCGCATCATGGACTTGTTGACCTTGCGGTCCACGGAGAGACCCTGTGGATAGGAGAGTGAGTCCTGGTCCAGCTTGTAGAATTGGACCACGAGCCGGGCCCTCCGCCCGTACGCTTCCTCGAAGTTGGGCGGCACGGGTTGGGTCGTGTTGAGCTTGAAAGCCTCGTCCTTCGTGCTCTCGGCCTGTCCGGCCCCCACCACGGCGGTGCCGGTAGGGGTGCCTGCGGGGGTCGACGTCTCGGGACTCTGGGTGGGCGTTACAGGGGCCTGGCTCTCGTCGCTTCCGCATCCCGCGAACACGAACAGGCAGCCGAGGACGAGCGCCAGATATACTACTCTCCCGGCGTGCGCCCCTCCCTTGCCCTTCCCTCGGATAGACCTCTCCCCTACAGCTCTCCGGAGCAGACCACGGACTCCGATTTTCGCTAACTTAGCACGGTAGAGAAAACACCGCAATGTGTGTCCGGATCAACCATTGGCCCCGGTTCACAGAGTTTTCGGCTAACATTCGTGGACCAGCCCGCAAACAACTGCTAGGAGAACGAAATTGAACCTTCAGTACCAGACCAACCCGTACAGAACCCACAGCGCAGGTGAGCTACGCATGGACGACGCCGGGGAGAAAGTCAGGCTTGCAGGCTGGGTACACAGGCGCAGGGACCACGGAGGTCTGATCTTCATAGACCTGCGCGACCGCTGGGGCATTACCCAGGTAACATTCCACCCTGAACGGAGCGGGACCTTCACCTCAGCCGAGCAACTCAGGCCCGAGTGGTCCATCTCCGTAGAGGGCGAGGTGGTGCGCCGTCCCGAGGGCAACGAGAACCCCGATCTGCCCACAGGCACGATAGAGGTCGAGGCTACGGGGCTCGAAATTCTGAACCCCTCCGAGACACCGCCTTTCGAGATCGAACGCGACAGGCCCGTTGACGAGACGCTGCGCCTGAAGTACCGCTACCTCGACCTGCGCAGGGAGAGGATGCGTGACAAGATCTTGCTGCGTCATCGCGTTGTCAAGCACATACGCGACTACCTCGACGATCGGGGCTTCGTGGAGATCGAAACCCCTCTCCTCACGGCCTCTACGCCGGAGGGCGCAAGGGATTACCTGGTCCCTGCCCGCCTCTATCCAGGGCAGTTCTACGCGCTCCCGCAGTCCCCGCAGCAATTCAAGCAGCTCCTCATGGTGGCTGGCTTCGAACGCTACTTCCAGATAGCCCGCGCGCTGCGCGACGAGGACCAGCGCGGGGACCGCCAGCCAGAACACACGCAGCTCGACCTGGAGATGAGCTACACGACGCAGGACGAGATCCTGAACGTCATCGAAGGCCTCTACTCCGGGATCGTCGAGCAGCTTACGCAGAAGCGGCTCCTCGCCAAACCCTTCCCCCGCCTTACCTACACCGAGGCGATGGACCGCTTCGGTACGGATAAGCCGGACATTCGCTTCGGCCTAGAGCTTCACGACGCCTCGCCGCTCGCCGCCGATTCGGAGTTCAAGGTGTTCAAGGGGGCCGTAGAATCGGGCGGCTCGGTGCGCGGCATCGCCGTGGGAGGGCTGGGGGACCTGACGCGCAGGGAGCTCGACGAGCTCACCGCGGTCGCGACCTCGGGAGGCGCAAGAGGCCTGGCCCACTTTCTGGTGCAGGCAGATGGCCTGAAAAGCCCCGTCGCGAAGTTCTTCTCCGAGAAGCAACAGGCTGCTCTGCGCGAAGCGCTCAGCGCCAGAGAAGGCGACTGGTTGTTCTTCGTCGCGGACAAGAATCCCGTCGTCTTCGAGAGCCTCAACCGCCTGCGGCTCCACTTCAGAGACCGCCTCGGGCTCACCGAGCCTGACGTTCTCGGTATGTGCTGGGTGACGGACTTCCCGCTCTTCGAGTGGAACGAGGACGAAGGGCGCATCGAGCCGATGCACCACATGTTCACCATGCCGCGCGAAGATGATCTGCCACTGCTCGACTCCCACCCTCTGAAGGTAATAGGTCAGCTCTACGACCTCGTAGCCAACGGCACCGAGCTCGCGTCGGGGAGTATGAGGATCCACAACCCCGACTTGCAGCAGAAGGTCTTCGACGTCATCGGTATCGGACCTGAGGAGGCGCACAGGAGGTTCGGGACCATCCTCACCGCCTTCCGCTACGGCGCTCCGCCCCACGGTGGGATCGCACCAGGGGTGGACCGTCTGTTGATGCTCCTTACGGACGAGCCGAACATCCGTGAGGTGATGGCGTTCCCCAAGACCCAGGCCGCCCGCGACGAGATGATGGACGCCCCCGGTCCGGTCTCGGAAGAACAACTCAAGGAGTTGAACATCTCGCTCCGCCGCCGCCCCGAGGGTGAACAAGGCTCCGACCCCGCAGCCCGGCCAGGAGAGGGCAACAACTAGAGTATTGCACACCGACTACCGGTCCCCGGCACCCGTGGCCCTCTGCTTCGGCGACGGTCCCGATCCCATCTGGACTCTCCTCGTATCGGAGGCCCTGGCCAGTGTCGGGGCACGCGCCACGTTCTTCGTCGCCGCGCCACGGGCTGCACGTTACCCTTCCCTCATATCCCGCATGCGGGAGAGAGGCCACGACGTCGCCTTTCACTGCGTAGAGCACGTCCGCCACGACGCCATGACGCGGAGGGAGATCGAAGCAGACGTAGAGTCAGGACTCCTGGCGCTCGGGCGGTCTGTGCGGTATTGGAGAACGCCGTGGGGCCTCATCACACCGGCGACCGAAGAGGTGGCAAACACCGGCTCCGGCTCGTCAGCTGGACCGCCGATGCAGAGGACTGGCGGGGAGAGGCGCCGGTGGTGAGATCCTATGGCTTGGAGCCCGCGACGTTGGGCGAGATCCGGTGCCCGCTACCCGACAGGAACTCGGACTTCCAGGCCGGTGAGCCGGCAGCGAAAGGGTGCGCGGTGTGAGGGTTCTCTTTGCACGGGTCATCTGCTCCTTTAGAGTACTCCTTGACCGCCTCGACGACCCGGTTCCTAGCCTCCCCGACGGCCACGAGGACGCTTCCGGCCAGGCACCGC
>DASQWQ010000186.1:0-10254 GCA_035640175.1 Rubrobacter sp.
ACAACATCGTGCTCGATGCCGACGTCGAGCAGGCTTCCCTCACGGGAGATACCCTCTCCGTACATCACATCGAATTCAACCGTCTTGAAAGGCGGCGCTACCTTGTTCTTTACGACCTTGACCCTGGTCTGGTTGCCCACAGCGTCGTTGCCGACCTTGAGCGCGCCGATGCGCCGGATGTCCATTCGCACGCTCGAGTAGAACTTCAGCGCCCTCCCTCCCGGCGTCGTCTCGGGAGAGCCGAACATGACCCCTATCTTCTCCCTCAGCTGGTTGATGAAGATGGCCGTAGTCCCAGAGCGGTTGAGGGACCCCGAGAGCTTCCGCAAAGCCTGGCTCATGAGCCTGGCCTGAAGTCCCACGTGAGAGTCCCCCATCTCCCCCTCGATCTCAGCCCTAGGTACGAGGGCAGCGACGGAGTCTATGACGACGACGTCCAGGGCGCCGGAGCGGACGAGGGTATCCGCTATCTCTAGGGCCTGCTCGCCGTTATCCGGCTGGGAAAAGTAGAGGTTCTCGAGGTCAACCCCGATAGCCTGGGCGTAGGTCGGGTCGAGGGCGTGCTCGGCGTCGATGAAGGCAGCGAGGCCCCCTGCTTTCTGCGCCTCGGCGATGATGTGCAGGGCGAGGGTCGTCTTGCCGCTGGACTCTGGACCGAAGATCTCGACGATCCGGCCTCTGGGGACGCCGCCGACGCCGAGGGCGAGGTCGAGGGCCAGGGCGCCGGTCGGAATGGAGGCGACGCTCTGGCGCTCCTCGTCGCCCATGCGCATGATCGAACCTTTCCCGAACTGCCGCTCTATCTGGGAGACGGCGGCGTCTATAGCCTTGCTCTTATCCAATGCTTCCTCCAAATAACGAACGCGTGTGCCAACAGATTATGTAATCGGCATTTACTGCGCCTGATTGTACTGTAGGGGTCTTTGGCTCCCAAGGGGTTTCCGTCCTGCGGGGTACTTTTCAGCTCGCGGTCTTCAGGGTGTAGTTCCTGGCGACGATCTCACCTGCGCCACCTAGCGTACCCGCGTTCTGGCCGTTGATCTCCACCGTCACGGCCCCAGCATCCCCACTCTTGATGTACAGTTGCTGCTCGGCCTCGAATGTCTTTGAGAACCCCGGCTGGGCCACCTGCTCGTAGACCGCGGTCCCGTCGGCCCGGATCAGAATCCACGAGGGCCGCTCTCTCACGTTGACAAGGACCCGCAGCGTATCAGGTGGAGCACTCTGCTTCGCGCCTGCGGGTCCCTCGTCGTCGCCGGCTTTGCCTTTGCTCCCGATAGCGTCCTCCTTTGCCAACCCGACTTCGCGGGCCTTCTCCCTGTCGGCCACGTTCTGCCGCTCCTGGCGAGGCGGGGTCTCTCCCGACGGGGGGTTACCCTCCTTCGAGACCTGCACGCCGCGTCCGACAAAGTACAGGGCTGCGATAACGGCGGCAAGCGCGAGCACGGCGACGATTAGGGTCACTATGGCCGACGTGGAGATCTTGCGCTTTTGCGTCCCCCTCAGGCCGCTGGGTGTAATCAGGGGCTTCTCGAAGTCGCTCTTGGGTCTGGTGTTGTAGTTGATACCACGCTCGCGCCGCGGTTTTCTGCCGCTCTTGAGCTGCCGCGAGAGGGCTTCGCCGTTGAGGCCGAGGTAATTGGCGTAGGTCTTCAGAAAGCCTCTGGCGTAGACCGTGTCGGGTAGCATTGCGTAGTCCTCGTGCTCGAGACCTGTGATGTAGCGCTTGCGGATCTTGGTCGCCTGCTCGACCTCCTCGAGGGAGAGACCCCGCTCCTTCCGCTTCTGCTCGAGGAAGCGGCCGATCTCGGCCTCACCTCTTAATTCGTCGCCTTGCGCCGGATTGTGCGTGTGCTGCCCGTCTTCCATCGCGCCTAAGAGCCTACCATAAAACCTACCAGCCCTCGGCCAGATCGGCCCTCCCTTCGTCGTCACCGAACATGGACTCGAGATCCATCGCAGAAGCCACCACAGCGCGGCTCTTGGAACCCTCGTAGGGGCCGACGACACCCTTGCGCTCCAGCGCGTCGATAATCCTGCCGGCCCGCGAGTAGCCTACCCTGAAACGCCGCTGCACAGCGCTCACGGAGGCCTGCTGGGTGGAGACGACGAAGCTCGCCGCCTCGGGAAGGAGGTCGTCATCGGGCTCCTCGTTTTCCTCCTTGACGCTCCTCGGTTCCGTCACCTCCTTCACAAAGCGCGCCTCCGCGCGCCCCGAGGCCGCCTCGACGGTGGCCGACACCACCCTGTCGACCTCCGCTTCGGAGATGAAAGCACCCTGGACCCGCGATGGTCTCGCGGCAGAGACGGGCTTGTAGAGCATGTCCCCCATACCGAGCAGGGCCTCGGCGCCGGAGGAATCCAGGATCACCCGGCTGTCCACCTGACTCGAGACGGCAAAAGCGATGCGACTTGGCACGTTGGCCTTGATCATGCCCGTTATAACGTCCACACTCGGCCTCTGGGTCGCGACCACGAGGTGGATGCCTACCGCGCGTGCTTTCTGGGCGAGCCTGATTATGGCGTCCTCGACCTTGGCCCCAGCCTGCATCATGAGGTCGGCTAGCTCGTCAATGACGACGACCACGTAGGGCATCTGGGTCTCAGCCCTGTCGTTGTATCCCTCGACGGACCTGACCCCTAGCCTCTCGAGCACCTCGTAACGGCGCTCCATCTCGGCAACCGCCCAGGCCAGCGCGTTGGCCGCTTTCTTGACGTCGGTTACGACGGGCGTGATAAGGTGCGGTACCCGGCCGAACTGCGAGAGCTCGACCCTCTTCGGGTCGATGAGGACCATCTTGACCTGCCGCGGGTCGGTGGTTAGTAGCAGAGAGGTCAACAGCCCGTTGAGCATTACGCTCTTGCCGCTCCCCGTGGTCCCTGCGACGAGCAGGTGCGGCATCTCGGAGAGGTCGAAGTACACGGCCCGCCCCGAGATGTCCTTGCCCAGTCCTACCGGAAGGGTCCAGTCGTTGGCGTCGGGGTAGGCCTGGAACACGTCCCCGAGCGTCACCTTCGCCGGCCTGGTATTGGGCACTTCGACTCCGACCGCGCTCTTGCCTGGGATCGGGGCGAGTATCCTGACCTCGGTCGCCGCGAGGGCATACGCTATATCCTGTTGCAGGTTCCTGACCTTGCCGACCTTCACCCCGCTACCGAGGCGCAGCTCGTAACGGGTAACCCGCGGGCCGACCACGGCGCGCACTACGTGGGCCTCCACCCCAAGATCGGAGAGCGCCAAAGTGAGCCTCTGGCTCGTACCTTCGGCGTCGTGCTCGGGATCCCCGTGCCCGAGACTCAGTATGGAGAACGGCGGCGGTGTGTACTCGCCGGGTGCAAGCTCCCTCTCCGCACTGAAGGCCTGCTCCGGCCCGCGCTCGGGCAGTACGACCTCAAACTCTCTGGTCGGCGCACTCTCCGACTCCCTTGTTTCGAGCTCGGCGGGCACCCCTTCATCCATGTCCCAACCATCTGGGTCAGCCGTCTCGCTAAGCTTCGCAGCGTCGGTAAGGCTGCCCTTCGCGGGTGGATCAGCACGCCCCTCTCTCTTTTCCCACAGCCCTCGGCCCAGGCCCACGACCTTCTCGCCAACGGTATTGAGCGCAGCCAGGGCTGCGGCAAAGCTAACGCCGGTGAGCAGGGACAGGCCAATCGCGTAAAGCAGCGCGATCGCAAGCGCAGCCCCTATGGCACCGGCGGCCCACTGCACGCCTGCGTAGAGTCCACTTCCTAGAATGCCCCCGGCCTCGGGATAGTGTCCGGCGGAGACGAGATGTCTCGGGGGCAGAGTGGCAGCGAAGGTGGCCGCACCGGCCAGCAGCAAGAGAGCGGCGCCGGCGACGGCCCGGCCGGTCAGGCGGCCGAGCAAAAGGAGCAGACCCGCGACCGCCGCGAGCGGGGCGAGCGCGAGGCCGACCCTCCCGAATAGCTGGGCGGTTACAAAGGATCCCGCCTCCCCAAGGAAAGCCCCGCGCCCACTCGCGAATGCGGCGCTGAAAAACAGGCCAAGGGCCAGCAGGAAAATTCCGATAGCTTCCCTGGTCACCGCCCCGGTAAGGCCATCGCACACGCGGGTCAGGGTCGAGGCACCCTTGCGCGTCGCCTTGCCCCTGCCGGAGGAGCGCTTCTTCGCAGTCTTCTTTGGCGCCCGCTTGCCTGTAGCCACGCCTTAAGTCTAGCCCATAAGCCTCTAGTCCACCGTCAACCGCAAGGTGTAGTATAGGGTTAGATCTACACCTCAACTATTAGCGGCAGGATGATTGGGCGTTTACCCGTACGCTCGGAGAGGAAGCCGGAGAGGTCTTTACGAATAGCGTTCTTCAGTTCGCCCCAGTCTGTGACGCGCTGGCTCGCGGTCTGTTCCAGGGTCTGGCTGACCACCTCGATGGACTGGTCGACGAGGCCGTTGGCGCTCTGCGGGCTGACGAAGCCGCGGGAGATGACGTCGGGGGGTCCGAGAAGTTGGCCGTTCTGGGCGTTTATGCGGGCCACCACGATAAACATGCCGTCTTCGGAGAGCTGCTGGCGCTCGCGCATCACACCCGAGGAGCTCTCGGCGATCGCGCCTGCGTCGACGAGGAACATGCCTGCGGCGACGTTCCCGGCGAGGCGGGCCTCACCGTCCTCGAACTCCAGGCAGTCGCCGTTCTCCAGGATGAAGATATTGTCCTCGGAAATACCGAGGCTGATCGCGGTGTTCGCGTGGTGACGCAGGTGCCTGAACTCGCCGTGTACGGGGACGAGATAGCGCGGCTCGAGGAGCGAGAGCACTATCTTTTGCTCCTCCTGGGCAGCGTGTCCCGAGACGTGAACTGGCATAAGGGGGCTGTAGAACACGTCGGCGCCCCGCTTCATCAGGTTGTTGATCGTACGAGAGACGCCGCGCTCGTTCCCTGGGATAGGATGCGCGGCTATTACGACCGTGTCCTCGGGTCCGACCTCGATGGTGCGGTGGGTCCCGTTGGCGATCCGGCTCAGGGCCGCGAGGGGCTCGCCCTGCGAGCCTGTCGTAAGGAGCACGATGTCGGAGTCGGGGATCTGGTTGACGTCCCGCTGGGCGACCATCATCTCCTGTGGCAGGTCGAGGTAGCCGAGCTCGCGTGCGATCTGTACGTTACGGATCATCGAGCGGCCCGTTACCCCGACGAGCCTATCGTGTTTCTTGGCCGCCTCGACTACCTGGCTTACGCGGTGGATGTGTGAAGCGAAAGATGCCACGATGATGCGGCCCTTCGACCTCTCGAAAACCTCGTTCAGCTTATCTCCGACGATCCTCTCCGAGGGCACGTAGCCGGGCCGCTCAGAGTTCGTCGAGTCGCCGAAGTACGCGAGCACGCCTTCCTTGCCAAGCTCGGCAAGCCGTCCCAAGTCCATCGGCGAGCCCTCTATTGGGGTCAGGTCGATCTTGTAGTCGCCGGAAAATACGATCATACCCGCTTTGGTACGGATGGCTATCGCGACGGCGCCGGGTATGGAGTGGTTTACCTCTATAAACTCGAGGCCGAAACCACCAAGGTTCTGCCTATCGCCGGCCTTGATCTCACGCAGATCTCCCTTCTTGATCCCGAACTCCTGCAGCTTGCTGCGCACGAGCCCGAGGGTGAGCTTGGTCGCATAGACGGGCACGTTGAACTCGCGCAACAGGTAAGGTAGCGCGCCCACATGGTCTTCGTGACCGTGCGTGAGAACAATTCCCTTGAGCTCGTCCGCGTGTTCCCGCACGTAGGTGAAATCAGGGAGCACAAGATCTATCCCCGGCATCTCCTCGTCAGGGAACGACATACCGGCGTCGACCAGGATCATCCCGCTCGCCTGGCACACGGCGGTCATATTCTTGCCGATCTCACCCAACCCCCCTAGGGGAACGACCTGCAAGGTCTCGTTGTCTAACAGTATTTCCTCCCTTCGGTCGGAAAGCTTATCAGCTAGTCAGCATGCTACGCCCTTCGGGCTTCGCTTGTCAGCATGTCAGCCAGGGCTCACAAGCGCGAAGACTGACATGCGGAAGTGCTGACTAGCTGAAATGCTTACATGCTGCCTAGCTTCCATTCAGGTACCTTCCCAGGTCGAGCTCCTTCGGCCCGACGGCGGAGAGGTACATATGGTCTGTTCTCAGGTGCTCTCTGCCAAGGCGTGCTATGTCCTGCGGTGTCACGGCCTCGATGCGGGCGGAGATCTCCTCTGGCGTCAAGAGCTCCGCGCCTGTTATTACGCTACGGCCGACGCGATTCATCCTCGCAGCGGTGCTCTCGAGGGCAAGGAGCGTCGAGCTCTTGAGCTGCTGCTTGGTACGCTCCAGCTCCTCTTCCTCGACCGCCTCCTCCATGACCCTCCCGAGTTGCTCGACGATCACCTCGACCGCCTCCTCCACGTTGCCTGTCGTGGAGCCTACGTAAGTCTTGATCGCGCCGGCATCCGAGTACCCCTGGTGGTAGGAGTACACGGCGTATGCGAGACCACGCTTCTCGCGCACCTCCTGAAACAGGCGGCTGCTCATGCCACCGCCGAGGATGTTGTTTAAAGCGGCCATCGCATAACGGTCTTCGCTCTTCGCCGGAATTCCCAGAGAGCCCATCGAGACGTGGTATTGCTCCGTCTCCTTGAATCTGAAGAAAAAGCGACTCTCGGGCGGTGTCGGCCTCGCCTCCCGTACGAAAGGCTCTCCCGCGGGAAGGCCGGCAAGCTTCTCCTCGACCATCCGTTCGACGTTGTCCGCGTCGAACTTGCCGGCGGCAACGACGAAGATGTTGGGAGCCGTGTAGGTGTCGCTGTGGAAGTCTTTGAGGGTATCGTGGTCGACCCCGCGGACCGTCTCGGCCGACCCGATGATCGGGCGGCCGAGCGGGTCTTGGTGGAAGATCAAAGAAGACAGGTACTCGTCGGCAAGCTGGTCCGGCCTATCCTCGTACATCTTGATCTCCTCGACGATGACCTCGCGTTCCCTCTCAAGGTCAGCGAGCGTCGGTCTGAGGACCATGTCGCTCATGATGTCGAGTGCGCGCCCCAGGTGCTCGGGCAACAAGCGGGCGTAGAGCACAGTGTACTCCTCGCCGGTCGCCGCGTTCTCCTGGGCTCCGATGCCCTCGAAGGCCTGGGCGATGCCGAGGGCGTCCATGTCGGGTGTTCCCTTGAAGAGCATGTGCTCCATCAGGTGGCTGATACCGGCGACCTCGTCCCTCTCATCGCGGGAGCCGGCCCGGATCCAGAGCCCCAAGGAGACGCTCGTCGCCTCGGTAAGGGGCTCGGAGAAGACCCTGAGGCTCCCAGGAAGATCCTTCCGCCTTACGTTCGGGTCGGCCACTAGCCCTCCAGCTTCTCGAGGCTGATGCGGTTCTGCTTATCTATCTCAAGGACACGTACCTTGATACGGTCGCCCTCGTTGACGATGTCCTCGACCCTCTCGACCCGCTGCCTTCCAGGCGCGAGACGCGAGATGTGCACGAGCCCGTCGCGGCCCGGCGTGAGCTCGACGAAGGCCCCAAAGTTGGTCGTCTTCACGACCTTGCCGGTGTAGATCTCACCGGCTTCGACATCCTTCATCATCCCGTTTATCGCGGAGGCAGCATCCCTGGATATGCTTCCTTCACCGGCCACGAAGACCGTTCCGTCGTCCTCGACAGAGATGTTCACGCCGAACTGCTCCTGTAGCGCGTTAATGGTCTTCCCGCCAGGCCCTATGAGCATCCCGATCTTGTCTTTCGGTATCTTTAAAACCTCGACTCTCGGGGCGTAGTCGGAGACCTCGGCTCTCGGCTCGGCTATGGCGCCGCGCAGGATCTCGAGTATCTGCAAGCGTCCGGCCTTCGCCTGCTCCAGCGCCTCTTGCAAGAGCTGTGCCGAGACACCGGTAATCTTCATGTCCATCTGGAGCGCCGTTATGCCGTCGGCCGTGCCTGCGACCTTGAAGTCCATGTCCCCCATGTGGTCCTCGAGGCCCTGGATGTCGCTGAGGATGACATAGTGGTCGCCCTCCTTGACCAGCCCCATGGCCACACCGGCGACGGGGGCCTTGATCGGCACGCCACCGTCCATCAATGCCAGCGTCGAACCGCACACGCTAGCCATCGATGAGGAACCGTTCGACTCCAGCACCTCGGATATTATACGTAGAGCATACGGGAACTCTTCCTCCGACGGAATAACCGGTATAAGCGCCCGCTCGGCGAGGGCTCCGTGTCCGATCTCACGCCGCCGCGGGCTCCCCAGGCGGCCCGTCTCGCCCGTGGAGAAGGGCGGAAAGTTGTAGTGGTGCATGTAGCGCTTGCCAGTTTGCGGCTCGATGGTGTCGAGCCGCTGCGCCAGACCGAGGTCGGCCAGAGCCAGTGAGCTCAGCACTTGCGTCTCGCCCCTAGTAAAGAGGCCCGTGCCGTGTACCCGGGGGAGCACCTGTACGTCAGCGGAGGTTGGCCTTATCTCGTCCAGGCCACGCAGGTCGGTACGCTTGCGGTCCCCGAGGTAGAGCTCGCGGAAAGCCTCCTTCTCGAGCGTCGAGAGCGCGGCGGTGATCCGGGGGATCTCCTCTTCCTCGCGGCCCTCGGTCAACTCCTCGCTGAGCTCCTCGAGCGCGTCGTGGCGGGCCCTTCGGTCGGTCTGGACGATACCTTCTTTCATCCGCCCGAGGTACCGCTCGCGAAAGTCGGCCAGGAATGGATTCTCCTCGGCCTCCTCTATCTCTTGCTTCTCTTTTCCGTGCTCGCCCGCCCAATCCTCTATCGCCTCGGCCTGGGCCTTGACGGCCTCCTGGGCTAGCTGCAAGGCCTCGACCATCACGTTCTCGGGCACCTCGTTCGCCCCCGCCTCGACCATGGTGATAGCTTCCTTGGTGCCCGCGACCACGAGGTCGAGGTCGCTCTCTGCGATCTGGGCGTAGGTGGGGTTCAGGATGAACTCACCGTCGAGCGAACGTCCGACGCGCACGGCCCCTATCGGGCCAGCAAAGGGCAGGTCTGAGAGGGCGAGGGCCGCAGAAGCTCCGAGCATGCTAACGGTGTCATACGGGGTGTCCTGGTCGGCGACCAGAACGGTGCCTATAACCTGTATCTCGTAATGATAGTTCTTCGGGAAGAGCGGACGGAGAGGCCTATCCGTGAGGCGCGAGGTCAGGATCGCCCGTTCGGAGGGCCTACCCTCTCGCTTGATAAAGCCGCCAGGGATCTTGCCGGCCGAGGACATGCGCTCCTCGATGTCCACACTCAAGGGCAAGAACGTCGCGCCGGGGCGCGGGGCCTGCGAGCGTGTCGCTGTGGAAAGTATCATGGTGTCGCCGAGCCTGGCCGTCACCGAGCCACCGGCTTGTCTGGCAAGCTTCCCGGTTTCGAGCACGATCGAGCGCTCACCTACTGGTATGTCTAGACGCATATTGCTTTCTCCTCTTGCTTCTCTTGTTACCCGGACTACCGGCGTAGGCCGAGCTTGGCGATGAGCGCCCGGTAGCGCTCGACGTCCTTGTTCTGTAGATACTTGAGTAACCTGCGGCGCCTGCCGACCATCTTCAGCAGTCCACGCCGCGAATGGTAGTCGTGCTTGTGCTCGCGCAAGTGCTCCGTTAGGTGCGCTATGCGCCGCGTAAGAACCGCGACCTGCACCTCGGGCGACCCGGTGTCCCCCTCGTGCGTCCGGTGCTCCTGAATGATCTCCTCTTTGTGCTCAACTACAACCAACTTCTTCTTTCTCCTCTTTGTTCACTTCTCTATTTTTAACCCGTTCGACCCTTTATGCTATCACATGCATCAATTGATATCGTGTGTCAAAGGCCCTTCTTCTACCCCAGGCCATCTACTATAACCCTGGTCTCATTCACGTCGCGCCGGATCTGCTCTGTGAGCTCGTCGATCCCCGAGAATTGTCGCTCCTCCCTTATGCGCTTCGCGAAGTTGACGTCCACCACGCGCCCGTATAGATCCCCTTCGAAGTCGAGGAGATAGGCCTCGACACGGCTCTCGGCCCGCCGGAATGTGGGCGCCACCCCGACGTTCGTACATGCGGCATACTCTTCTTCGCCAAAGCGGACGAATCCGGCGTAGACTCCGCGGGCCGGTATCACCGCATCCGTATCGGGCAGTACGTTGGCCGTGGGGAAACCGATCGATCTGCCGCGTTTGTCTCCGACCACTACCTCGCCCCTTAGCACGTAGAGACGCCCAAGGAGGCCGGCGGCCTCGGTCACTTCTCCAGCGGAGATCAGAGCCCGTACGCGAGTGGAGCTGATCCCGTCCTCCCCGCCGGCACCGCGTACCTGAACGCCGACGGCCGTGC
>DASQWQ010000187.1:0-8520 GCA_035640175.1 Rubrobacter sp.
CGCCAGGCACTCCCACGGCGTGGTTTATCGCAGGGCCTCGAGCTCAGAAGGCGTGAGATCGCGGTACTCGCCCTCGGGGAGGTCGCCGAGGGTGACGGGACCAACACGCGTCCTGTGCAGGGAGATCAAAGCCAGCCCCACAGCCATACAGGCTCTACGTATTATGCGGTTACGGCCCTCGTGTATGGTCAGGTCGAGGGTGGTCGTTTCCCTGGCGCGGCTGAGGATGGTGAGTTCGGTGGCGCGCATCTTGCCGTCTTCGAGGGTAGGTCCAGCCAACAGTGCTGCCAGGGTGGCACTGGGGACGGGGTTTTCGAGGGTGAGGCGGTACTTTTTGTCGATCTCCGAAGAGGGGTGGGTGATGCGGTGGGCTAGCCTGCCGTCGTTCGTGAGTATGAGCAGGCCCGTCGTAGCCGCGTCGAGGCGGCCAGCGGGTACCAGCCCCGGCACTTCAGGCATCAAGTGGGCGACGGTTCTGCGGCCACGATCGTCGTTCATGGTGGTCAGATATCCCGCCGGTTTGTTCAGGGCGAGGTAGATGTTCGCTTCTGGGAGACGGACGGGACGTCCGTCGAGTTCGATCTCATCCTCGGGCGTTACGGTCGCGCCTAGGGTCGCTGTCTCGCCGTTCACCGTCACGCGGCCGGCCAGTATAGGCGTCTCGGCCTTGCGGCGCGAGGGTGCCGCGCCGGCGCGGGCGAGGAACGCCTGCAGGCGCACTACGAAGGCTCGCCGCCGACCTCTGGCGGAGCCGTACCAGACAAAGCCAGGCGTTCGCGCACGCGGGATAGCTCTTCTTGCGTCACGAGCGAGTCGAGGGGCGGGAAGTCATCTGGGGAGGAGGCGCCGGCGGCAGTGAGAAATGCGTCTGTCACCCCGAGGAGTGCGGGTGAGCCGGGGGCTTCTCGGTCCGTGCCCACTTCGACCAGGAGGCCGCGTTCGATCAGACTGCGTACTACCGCGTCGGAGTTTACCCCGCGCACGCGGGAGACGGCAGCGCGGGTCAGCGGTCCGAGGTAAAGCGCGCAGGCCAGGACCTCGTGGGCCGCGCCGGAGAGCGGCGCCGGACGCGCTTCCCTCCGAAAGCGCTCGACGGCCTCTGAGCAAGCTGGATTCGTCGAGAGCAGGTAACCTCTCGCGACATCTCGCAGCACGATGCCTGACGCCTCGAGGGCGTAGCGCTCCCGCAGACTGGCTAGAGCACTCTCCAGCTCCGGCTCTGGGAGGCCCGTCGCCGAGGAGAGGTCTGAGGGGCTGAGCGGGCTTGCGCTCACCAAGAGGACGGCTTCGACCAGGTGCGCGGGCCTCGGCGACGGGAGCTTCCGTTCCTGCTCGCTCAACCTGACGGCTCCAGGATCAGAGGTCCCAGGGGCTCGGCTTGGGCGAGCGTGAGGCTTCCCTCCTGGGCGAGCGAGAGCGCGGCGGCGAACGCCACGGCCCTGTTCATGCGGTCCATATCGCTAGTGAGCCTCTCGTAGGAGATTGGTCCTCTGGCGATGGCCGTGTGGATGATCCCTGCCAGTTCCTGGAGGGTCACCGTGATTGGGCCGAGGTGCCTAACCGGCGGCTCGAGAATGCGGGAGAACGCCTGTCGCGCCGCCAGCGACACGCGGTCTTGCTCTATGCTGAGGCTTCCTGGTCTGGGAGGTATCGTGTGTCCTGACGCGTAATGGCCTGCGTTCGAGGCGAAGCGGTTCCTGAGGTGTTCGGCTGCGCGCCGGACCTTGAGGTATTCAGTGAGCCTTTCGGCGAGCTCTTCCGGCGAGAGAGGCTCGTCCTCGATGCCTTCCGTATCTGCGTCGATCGCCGGCGAGAGCATGCGGCTCTTCAGGAGGACGAGAGCTGCGGCCGAGCCCGCGAAGTCCGTATCGCGCTCCAGGCCGTTCGCTGCGTCGGGCTGGCGGGTGAGCAGGTACGACTCTACCAGCTCGCGCAATGGGACCTCGAAGATCTCCAGTTCGTCCTTCAGGATAAGGGCCAGTAGCCACTCGTACGGCCCCGAGTACACGTCGAGTTCGACGGTAAAGTCCGAGAGCGAGCGCCCGGGGGGCTCCAAGGTCATCTCGCCTCCGAATGGAGCGGCAAGACGGAGGAGAGCTGATTGTATTCCACACCCGTAGCGCAGGCGAGGACGGGATCGACGACCCGTCCTTCGGCGACAACGACACCTCTTGCCAGCCCCTCATCGGCCCCTAGCGCATCGGAGAGGCCAACCCCGGCCAGCCTGCGCAGGTAAGGCAGGAGCGCGTTGCTGAGGGCCCTCGTGGCCGTAACGGGTACTGATGCCGGCACGTTCTTCACGCAGTAATGGGTAACCCCGTACTCCACGAAGGTGGGGTCGGCGAGAGTGGTAGGACGGGAGGTCGCGACACAGCCCCCGTAGTCCACGTCCACGTCGACGATCACGCTCCCCTCCTTCATCTGGGAGACAGTCTCGCGGTCTACCAGGGCCGGCGTACGGGCACCCACGACATGGACCGCCCCTATAAGGAGGTCCGAGCGCAGCACGGCGTCCCTGATTCCGAGGCTGCTCGCCGCCAGGGTCGTGGTGTTGGGCAGGCGGGCATTCTCGATCTGCCTGAGGTGGTCGAGGTCCTTATCTACGATGACCACCTCGGCCCCGAGGCCGCTGGCCACCCTGGCGGCCCCGGCTCCGACGATCCCCGCGCCGAGGATGACCACGCGTCCAGGCCTCACGCCCGTCGAGCCGCCGAGGAGTATTCCGCGGCCCCCGAAGGGTCGCTGCAGGTAGTGGGCACCTATCTGCGGGGTGAGGAGGCCCGCGATCTCGCTCATCGGCGTGAGCACGGGCAGGAGGCCCCGCTCGTCCCGGATCGTCTCCATGGCGAAGGCGACGCACCGGGAGTCGATAAGGGCCTGCATCAACTCCGGGTTGACCGGCAGGGAGAGGAAAGAGATGAGGACCAGATCCTCTCTCAGGTACTCGTATTCTTCCTCTACCGGCCCGTAGACCTTGACGACGATCTCGGAGTCGGCGTAGACCCGCCCTGCCTCCTCGACGAGGCGTGCGCCTGCCTCCTCGTAACTGTCGTCGGCGATGCTCGAGGCCTCCCCCGCCCCGGCCTCGACGAAGACCCTGTGTCCCGCTCGGGTCAACTCGTATACGGCGTGCGGGGCCAGCGCAACTCTGCTCTCCCCCTGGGTCCTCTCGGTTGGCACCCCGATTCTCATCGTCCGCCACCGAGCAGATGGGAAGCCGGGACCGAGGGGGAGACCGTGTACGAACACCGCGTTCTCATGTTCTCGAAGGGTACCCCGGATCGTGTCTGCGATCCAGCCGTGCAGGGGGTCCTCAGAGTGCTCTCCACGACAGGTGGGCTTCCAGGAAGCTCTGTAATTCCTGTTCGGCTCCGAGGACACCGAGGCCGATCGCCCCTACAGGTACCGGAGTCCACGATGGGGCGAACCTGACCTCGAAGCCGGCGTCCCGGAGGTCGAGTGCCAGGGCCTGCAAGGTGGTGGCCGGGGCCGAGGCAGGGGGTGCGACACGGATAGCCCTGGTTTCGAGCACGGCGTCGGAGAGCCCTGCTGAGGTCGTCAGGGAGCGCAAGACGGCCTGCAGGGCCGAGCCGAGGTCCCGTTCGCAGAGGGCCAGTATCTCGCCCAGGATCCCACGCCTGCCCGTTGCAGGGTCATCTGTCTCGACGACGGAACATCGCGCGGTCTCGGGCAGGGCAGGAAGCGTTGGTGCCTGCGGCAGGTCTTCGACCCTGTTCCAGGAGAGCGTCGCCGAGAACTCTAGTACGCCCGCAGTGCATGTGGCGACGGTGCCGGCAGGGTCGCTGGTGGGGAACACGGCTTTGACCTGCCTTTCGGCCCTTAGGAGGCCACGCGTGCTGCCGACCTCCCTCAGCGGGCCGCCCCTTGTTCCGGCCTGAGAGCTTCCGTTTCCAGATCGGCCGTATGTTTCAGGGTTTCTCCGCAGGCACCCACAAAGCCGGAGAACAGCGGGTGGGGCCTCAAGGGTCGGCTCTTGAACTCCGGATGGAACTGGCTCCCAATATAGAAGGGATGGTCTCCTATCTCTGCTATCTCGACAAGCCTGCCGTCGGGTGAGGTGCCCGAGAAGACCATCCCTGCATCGGCGAGTGCGTCCCTGTACGCGTTGTTCACCTCGTAACGGTGGCGGTGGCGTTCGTGGACGAGGCCTGATCCGTAGACCTCCTCGGCCAGCGTTCCAGGAACGATCTGGCAGGGCCAGTGTCCGAGGCGCATCGTACCGCCCATGTCGACGCCAACCTGGTCAGGCATGATATCTATAACGGGGTGCGGCGTATCCTGCTCGAACTCGGTGGAGTTCGCCATCTCGAGGCCGGCAACGTTACGGGCGAACTCGATGACCTCTATCTGCATCCCGAGGCAGAGCCCGAGGTAAGGCGTCCCACTCTCCCGCGCGTAGCGTGCCGCCTCTATCTTACCCTCGGCGCCCCTGTGGCCGAAACCCGGCAGCACGAGGACGCCATCGACGCCGGCAAGGCGCTCCTTCGCAGAGGTTCTGTCCACGAGCTGCTCGGAGTCGACCCAGTCGAGCTCGACCTTCAGACCGTGGGCCCCGCCAGCGTGGGCCAGGGCTTCGACGACCGAAAGGTATGCGTCCTGGAGCTTTATGTACTTACCTATGATCGCGACTCTTACCCTCTGACTAGCCTCCAGCATGCGGGAGACGAGGTGCCGCCACTCCCTGAGGTCGGCGTGGGGAGCACTTAGGCCAAGCTTATCGAGCACGAGGTCGTCGAGGCCTTCTTCGTGCAGATTCAAAGGTATCGCGTACAGGTTGGGGGCGTCTTCGGCCGCGATAACAGAGTCGAGCTCCGTATCCGCGAAGAGCGCGATCTTCTTTCTTATGTCATCGCTTATGGGCCTGTCCGCGCGGCAGATGAGCACATCCGGGCTTATGCCTATCTCACGTAGGCGCTGCGCCGAGTGCTGGGTCGGCTTGGTCTTCAGCTCGCCAGCCGCCTCGATGTAGGGTACGTAGGAGACGTGGACGTAGAGTACGTTCTTGCGCCCCACGTCGTTTCGGAACTGCCTTATAGCTTCGAGAAATGGCAGGCTCTCGATGTCGCCTACGGTGCCCCCGATCTCGGTTATGACGATGTCCTTGTCCTGCCCGAGACGCCCTATCCTGTTCTTGATCTCATTGGTTATGTGCGGGATTACCTGCACGGTCGCCCCGAGGTAGTCCCCCCTCCTCTCGCGGGTTATGACCTCCCAGTAGACGCTACCCGTGGTCACGTTGGAGAGCCTGCCGAGGTTCTCATCCAAGAACCGCTCGTAGTGACCGAGGTCCAGGTCCGTCTCCGCACCGTCCTCGGTAACGAAGACCTCGCCGTGTTGGTAAGGGTTCATCGTCCCTGGGTCCACGTTGATGTAAGGGTCGAACTTCTGGAGCACGACCCTGTACCCACGGCTCTTGAGCAGCATCCCAAGCGCCGCCGCGCTGGTCCCCTTGCCTATGGACGACACCACGCCGCCCGTCACGAAGATATACTTGGTCTCGCTCATCTACACCCCTAAAAAGAGAATCAACGCAACGCCCCTACCTTCTCTACGAGCCGAAATAGGGGAAGAGAATCCGGCGGCGGTGAGGCGCAGGACCATCCCTTCCCGCAAACCTCTACTCCAGCACACCTGCATGGATCTCTATCATACGACTTCTGGCGCCAGAATGAAACAGCTCGATCGCCCAGCGCTACCCCACACGGTTTAGATCTGGCCCAGTTCAAAGTGGCTACTGTGCCTTATCCCCTTTCTGGGGCGCGTCTGGGCGCAGCCACAGAGACGTGCTCCTGTTGCATCGTCTCCCGCAGGACCGATACCAGTTCCGCATTCAAACCGTCCAGGTCCGTCTCGTGGCGTAGCCTGGCAGAGAACCCTTCGAGGGTCTTTCTGGCGTCGTACTTCCTTCTGTAGAATCGCCTATCTATGAACGACTGAATGCGCCGTCTCACAGGGTTGAACAGGGCGGCAATCACAAGGGTAGAACCCACGACGGCGAGCTGGGGAAGCTCCTCTTGGCCGGTGAACGTTTGGAAGAGAGCCTGGGTCGCCGTTACGCCCCCCAAAGTACATCGTCGCGAGCATGACGGTTAGAGATCCGTAGACCAGGGCGCGGTTTATGATGAGGTCTATGTCGTAGAGGCGGTATTTGAGGCGCGCGAAGGCGATCGCTACGGGGATTCCACCGAAGCTCAAAGTAATGGTGTCTTCCAGAAGGTCCCCCAACAAGGGATCAGTGCTCCCTGCGGCACCCGACGAGAAGAGGGTTCCGTGGATCACCGCTCCCGAGACCCCGAGGGCCACAACCGAGGCCGCGAAGGCCAGCCACTTGATCTGCTCGCGCACCTCTTCCCCCGCACGAATGTAGCGCACGATCAGGCTCGATGCTGAACCCAGCAGGCACAGAGGGAATAGCAGCCCGATGGCCTCATTCGCGTTCGCCAACCAGGGCTGTCCTTCGAGCCCGAACGGGTTGCGCACATCCCTTATCTCAGATAGCGGACCAGGAACAAGGATGCCAGCGACGATGTTAGCGGCGACCACCGCCACGCACAACCAGGCCACAGGACCCCACCTGCTCGAGGGGAGCCTCCCGTCGGGGAACAGCAGGATCAGGAAGGTTCCTAGCAGTATGGCCGTCGGCGGTAGGAACTCGGCCAGCGAGGCGACCGCCGCCGGGTAAGGGACGAAGCCTGGCATGGCCATCCGCAGGCCGTACAGCGCGTAGGAGCCGGTAACCATTCCCAGCATCCACGCGATGCCCACGGCCAGACAGAGCCAGCCTATGGGATTCCCGGGGCGCCTGGAGGCGATAAGGGCGCCCACGATCGGGAAGGGAAGGAAGGGCAATATTAGCCACAACGGCGTGTTTATGCCCCCTGTACCCCAGCTACTGGGAGGCCGAACGGGCAGGGTGACGATTTGCAGAGCGACGGCGGCCAGGAACAAGACTACAGTGAGCGCCGCAAGCGCCCAGGCCAGCCATGAGGTAGCCCGGGTACTCATCCCACTGACTCCTTGCTCCGGTGCCTGGTTTCCTCGGTCACAACACTACTCTACAGTGCTACCGTCTCCCGAGCATTACGGCAAGCGTTACGAAGTCGAGGAATTAGCGACCCAGCGCCGGGAGCCTTGTGCCCTTGCCGGGCGGGATCATCCGGGACCGCTCTTGCTGCTAGAGCGCTGCCGCAGGTAGAGGACGAGGGTCGTCTCGGCGTCACCGCTCGGCTCCACTCCGACTCGCACCAGAACACGCTCACGGCCGTGGGCTTTAGAGCCAGGCCGTAGACAAACACCTTGGAGATGGATTGCAAGGCGAAAGGCCGGTCATGATCTCCGGCGTGGAAGACCTCATCGTCCGTGGTGGCCTGCCAGATGGCAAAAGACTCTTGCTCTGTTTCAGCGCTCCGCTTCGGCTTGTTATTTCCTAGGCCCGAGTCGTAGTAGCCAACGATCTCATCGTGCAGTGACAGGTACCGCCGGTACAACTCCTCTAGCCTCAGGTTCACTCTTTGCCTGATCTCCTGGGTTGGCAGGCGAGTCCTTCTACCGGAGCCTTTGTGGGAACTGTCATAGCACTGTCGCGTTCGGGTTACGCGAGGCTAATGGTTCTAGCCCGCCGGGTTGCTGCGTCCCGCTAGCCGGTAGGGTTGGGGAAGCGGACCAGGGCTTTGCGCCCTGGTCCGACAACGTTCAGGCTTCCTGATTCGTCCCTGCAGAGGAGTCTTCGTTGGCCAGGCGGCTGTGGGTGCGGCTGTAGGCGAAGTAGAACACGATCCCTATTGCCATCCAGACGAAGAACCGGACCCAGGTGCCGTAGGTCAGGAAGCCCATGAGTAGGAAGCACGCGATGGCGGAGAGGATGGGCACCACGGGGTAGCCCGGCACCTTGAAGGCCCGAGGGAGGTCGGGCCGCGACCGCCGGAGGACTATGACCCCGATTGAGACAAGCACGAAGGCGGCGAGCGTCCCAATGTTTACCAGCTCAGCGAGCGCCGTCAGCGGAAGCCAAAATGCGAGGAGACCCGCGACGGCGCCGGTTATGATCGTGATCCGGTGCGGGGTTCGGAAGCGGGTATGGACCCGCGAGAACCACCGCGGGAGCAGGTTGTCACGGCTCATGGCGAAGGCCACCCGGCTCTGCCCGAGCACCAGGATCAACACTACCACCGTGAGCCCGATAAGTATCGCAAGCGAGACGACCAACTGAGCGGCCGGGAAGGGCGTCGCTTCGAGGGCCGTAGCCGCCGGGGCCGCGGTGGCCAGCGTGTCGTAGGGCACGAGCCCCGTAAAGACTATGGATGCCAGGATATAGAAAACCGTGCATATTGACAGGGAAGCAAGGATCCCGATGGGCAAATCCCTCTGGGGGTTGCGGGTCTCCTCGGCGGTGGTGGCGACGATGTCGAAGCCGATGTAGGCGAAGAAGACCAGCGCCGCCGCTGTGAAGATGCCGGTGATGCCGAATGTGGTGTCTATCCCCAAGAGACTAGGCAGCAC
>DASQWQ010000188.1:0-10098 GCA_035640175.1 Rubrobacter sp.
GCGCGCGCAGATCACCGGAGATCCAGTTAGAAGCCTGTTTGGGGTCCACCTCTGTTGCTACCGCTTCGTAGAACGATGCGAGGCTTCTATCCGACGTAAGCACCCCTGCGTCGTACTCGGAGAGGCCGTACTGCTCGACGAAGCGGGCGAGCATCTGGTCGGGAAGCTCGGGGAGCCGTTCCTCTATCTCTCTTACATAGGCATGCGAGAGTTCGAGCGGCAGGAGGTCAGGCTCGGGGAAGTAACGGTAGTCGTGGGCGTACTCCTTGCTGCGGAGCTCGTGCACCTCATCGGTCTCTGGGTCGTAGTGGAGCGTGGTCTGCTCGACGTGGCCGCCGTTCTCGAGGATCTCGCGCTGGCGCTCCAGCTCGCGCGAGAGACCCCGCTCGACAAAGCGAAAGGAGTTCATGTTCTTCAGCTCGGTCTTGGTGCCGAAAGTACCGTCGGGATTGCGTATGGAGACGTTGGCGTCGCAGCGGAGTTGCCCCTTCTCCATATCTGCTTCCGAAACGCCGACCGCCCTCAGGATGTCCTTGAGCTGGTTGGCCGTAGCCCTCGCTGCTTCGGGCGATGGGATGTCGGGTTCGGTGACGATCTCCATCAGGGGCGTGCCGCCGCGGTTGAAGTCGACCAGGGAGCCGACAGACCCGTGCATGCGACCCGAGGTGCCGACGTGTACGTTCTTCGCCGCGTCCTCCTCAAGGTGAAGCCGCGTGATGCCGACCCGGATCTTGCCTTCAGGGGTAGGTACGTCGATGTGGCCACCCGTACAGATCGGCTCGTCGAACTGGGAGATCTGGTACCCCTTAGGAAGGTCGGGGTAGAAGTAGTTCTTCCTGGCGAAGATCGCCCGGTCTGCGACGTCGCAGTTGAGCGCGAGCCCGGCCATCACCCCGAGCTCGACGGCCTTCTCGTTGGTGACGGGCAGGGCCCCTGGATGGCCGAGGCAGACGGGGCAGGTGTGGGTGTTCGGGGGATCGCCGTAGCTCACCTTGCAGCCACAAAACATCTTGGTCGAGGTCGCCAGGTGGACGTGAAACTCGAGCCCTATGATCGCCCTATACGTACGCTTCTCATGCACTTCCAAATGCCAGCCCCCGTGCCAGATTCGCCTGCCTCTACGTTCTTATTCTAGCATCGTCAGGCGTCCTACCCGGCCTGTTGGGCGGATGTTAGAATGCTTTCTACGGAGGTTACGTAAGCTTGCATACCGAGAAGGAGAACGCCTGGGGGAACCGGCCGCACCTCGTGGTCTTGCAAGGACCGGGCCTCGGCGATTTCTTCGAGATAACCGATGATGAGCTCGTTCTTGGCAGCGACCCGTTCAGTGCTGACATCGTGGTGCGGGACGTGGAGGTCGAACCGCGGCACGCCGAGCTCTACAGGAGACCCGGCGGCTATGTCCTGCGGGGCGTAGAAGCAGGGAAGACGATCGCGCTCAACGGTGAAGTAATGGAGGAGCCAGGGTGCGGCCAATTCCTTTCTGATGGGGACCGCATACACGTGGGCGACTCCGTACTCGAGTTTTCGCACCAGGATGAGATCAAAGCCTCATTCTTCGAACAGTTGCACGAGCTCGTGAACCGCGACCACCTCACGGGCCTCTTCTCCAAGGGACGCTTCGACCGCGAATTCGAGCACCGCCTCGAGGCGATGGCCGACGAGGGAAGACCCTTGAGCGTGCTTATGGCTGACATAGACAGCCTCAAGAAGATAAACGACGCCAACGGACACCTGCTCGGCGAGTTCGTTGTCGGTGAGATCGGACGCATCATCGGTGCTATTCACGAACAAGAGGGGCGCAGCGCCACCCGCTTCGGCGGCGACGAGTACCAGTGCGTCCTCCCCGACCTCACGAAAGAGGAGGCCCTGAGGGTAGCCGAGGAGATACGTCGCAGCGTCGAAGCACAGACCTTCGAAAGGGACGGCGTCGCAGCCACGACGACCATCTCCATAGGCGTCGCAAGCTACCCCGAGGACGGAACCACCCACCAAGAACTGACCCACGCCGCCGACGCGGCCCTCTACAGGGCCAAACGAGCCGGGGGGAACACCGTGAGCGAGTAGCCTCGACACCCGGCTATCGCTCCACTCTGCACGGCCGCGGGTATACGGTCGTATCGTCTTTATAGAGTCCGTGCATATAATGTGTCTGACAAAGGGGTATCGGCGCCCGTAATGCCCGGATGGCGGCCACGAAAAAGGAGGAAGGCATGACCCATCCACAGGCGACGCTGCCGGCGGAGACCGGGCACTGGTGGGCTCTGGCCCTGCGCGGCACCATCGCCATACATCGCCATACTCTTCGGGCTGGCCGCGCTCCTGCGGCCGGGGATCGCCGTGGAGGCATTGATCCCGCTGTTCGGCGCCTACGCCCTGGTCGACGGCGTGTTCTCGATAGTGGGCGTGTTCGGGGGCACCCGCGGGGGCTCGCCCCGCTGGCTTCTGTTCATCGAAGGAGTCGCCGGCATCCTTGCCGGCCTGATCGTCTTCGCCTTGCTGGGGCTGACCGCATTCCTCCTTCTCTACCTCATCGCCGCCTGGGCCATCGTCACAGGGATCTCCGAAATAGCAATGGCCATCAGGCTGCGTAAGGAGATAAGCGGCGAATGGGCCGTGATCGTCGGTGGCGTGTTCTCTGTGCTCTTCGGGGTGATCCTGGCCGTGGTAGGGCCTGTGGCCGGGTTGCTCTCGCTCGTATGGCTGATCGGGATCTACGCCGTGGCGTTCGGGATCATGCTCCTGATCGCGGGTTTCAGGCTGCGCAGCGAGGAGAGCGGCAACGCCGACAAGCCTAGTAGGGTTATCTGAACCGCCAGCCACGTACCGGCTTCCTCACGTGCCAGGGAGCAAGGCCACGCAGATGACGTTAGTCGCTACCACCAAGGCCTACGGGGAAGGTACTAAGAGACGAACGACCATGCGCACGGTGCGCAACGCGTCGTCTCTTCTCCGTAATTAGCCATGGCGCGAAAGAACCTCTCCAGGCAGAGAAACAGGACTGAACCCAGGGTGTCTCAACCCACCCCGATCCGCATCTCCAGGCGCACCAGGACCGCGCTCCTCGTGCTCGGCCTCATCGCGCTGGCGCTCTTCATGTGGGCGGCGCCGACGGTCCCGGTCGTCCTGCTCGGCGGCTTCGCGCTGGCGCTAGTTCTCTCGTTCCCTGTGCGCTGGCTCTCCCCCCTCATGCCACGGTGGTTGGCGATGCTCATCACCTTCCTGCTGTTGGCCGGCATCGTCTCCCTGGCTTTCCTGGTTCTAGTGCCCATCCTTATAGTGCAGCTCGTCTCGTTTGTTAAGGCGGCACCACACATCGCGACGGCAGCTCAGGATACTCTGCGGAGCCTGCTGCAGCCGCTCACGGACAGCGGCATCCTGAAGGAGACCCCTGACCAGTTCATGGTGAGGCTGGGGCGCGATCTCCTCGATCTGGCCCAGAGCGTGGGGCAGCAGGTCCTCGGCAGACTTGTGGGTTTCGTCTCGGGCACTATCAGCGTGGTACTCACCCTCTTCGGGATACTCTTCGTCTCGGTCTACTTCCTGGCCAATGTGCGCAAGATCAAGGCCACGTTTCTCATGGCGGCACCGAAGCGCTACAGGCGAGACGCCGCTGAACTGTGGGAGAGCGAGGGAGTCTCTCTGTCGCGCTACTTGAGCGGATTAGGGCTGGACATGCTCATACAGGGCGCCATCTCGTCCGTGGGCCTATTCCTGCTCGGGGTTCCCTACGCACTATTGCTCGGCACCTGGGTCGCTGTCGCGGCGGTCATCCCCTACCTCGGAGCGTGGCTCGGCGCCATACCAGCGGTTATAGTCGCCCTCACCGTCTCACCCGCCAAGGCGTTCCTAACGGCCCTGCTCTACCTTGTGGTACAGCAGATCGAGGGCAACGTGTTGCAGCCAAGGATACAGGGGCAAGCGCTCAACATGCCATCGATCTTGATCTTCCTCGGCGTGATCGCGGGAGCGGAGATAGCGGGACTCCTGGGAGTAATTTTCGCCGTTCCCACCCTGGCGGTCCTGAAGGTCCTCTTCGACTTCTTCCGCGCCCGCCTGTATACGGAGGAGCAACGAACCAAAGAGTCGCAAACGCCCTCAACGACTCAGCACGAACAAGAAACCTGATACCTGTAGCCGTGATTTGTGTGTAGGGGTGGTTCGCGAACCGCCCTCGTACGAACCGCTCTAAGGTTTCATCTGGAATGAGAAGTCAGCCACCTGCTCGGTGGCGCGGGCGGCCCGCAGGAGCATAGGCTCGGTGAAGTGGTCACCCATGAGCTGGACGCCGACGGGGAGTCCTTCAGAGAGACCTCCCGGGACGCTTATGGCCGGGATGCCGGCGAGGTTCGCGGGGACGGCGCAGATGTCGCTGGCGTACATGGCGAGCGGGTCGTCCACCTTCTCTCCGATCTCGAACGCCACCGAGGGTGCTGTCGGCGAGAGCAGGACATCGTAGCGGGCGAAGGCCGCGCGGAAGTCCTCGATTATCCTGGTTCGGACCTTCTGGGCCTGGGCGTAGTAGGCGTCGTAGTAGCCCGAAGACAGGGCGTAGGTGCCTAGCATGATCCTTCGCTTCGCCTCGTCCCCGAGGCCTTCCTCGCGCGTCTTGCGGTACATCTCGTGTACGCCGTCTTCAGGGATCCTCAAGCCGTAGCGCACGCCGTCGAAGCGGGCAAGATTGGATGAGACCTCGGCCGGGGCGATGATGTAATAGGCTGGAAGGCCGTACCCGGAATGCGGCAGGCTCGCCTCCCCCACCTCGGCGCCCGCGCTTTCGAGCCCTCGGGCCACCCTCTCGGCGACCTCGCGCACGCCAGGCTCTATCCCCTCCCCCATCAACTCGGGCACCACCCCGATCCGCAGGCCCTCTAAACCGTCTTCCAGTTTCGCCAGGTAGTCTGGGACCTCCACATTGGCGCTCGTCGAGTCGCGCGGATCGTGGCCGGCGATGGCCTGCAACAAGAGCGCCGCGTCCCGCACGTCGCGGGTCATCGGGCCGATGACGTCGAGCGAGGAAGCGAAGGCGATCAGGCCATAGCGCGAGACCCGCCCGTAGGTTGGTTTGAGCCCGACGATGCCACAGAGCGCAGCAGGCTGGCGTACGGAGCCGCCGGTGTCCGTCCCGAGCGCCCACCAGCCCTCGCCCGCCGCGACCGCAGCAGCCGATCCGCCCGAGGATCCACCAGGAACGCGGCCCAGGTCCCAGGGGTTGCGACTGGGACCCCAGGCCGAATTTTCCGTCGATGAGCCCATCGCGAACTCGTCGCAGTTGGCCTTGCCGACCATAATGAGGTCCTCGCCGAAGTTCAGCAGCGCCGAGGCGTCGTAGAGCGGCTCGAAGTTCTCGAGTATCCTCGAGCCGCACGTCGTCCTTACGCCACGTGTAGAGAGCACGTCCTTGACGACGAGCGGAACTCCCTCCCAGAGAGAGCGCCCGCCGTTCCTGGTGTCTACCGCCGCGGCGCGCTCGAGCGCCAGCCTGGGGGTAGTCGTGACAAAGGCGTTGATCTCGTCCTCGAGCTCATCGACGCGCGTGTTGGCGACCTCAGCGGCCTCGCTGGCCGAGACTGCGCCGGCTTCTATCTCTCTTGCGAGCCAGTAGGCCGTGAGGTCGAGCAGGCTATCCGGCATCTCAGTCGATCCTGGGGACGGCGAAGAGGTCGTCGACACGCTCGGGAGCCTGGGAGAGAGCCTGTTCCTGCGAGAGCTCGGGGCGCAGCTCGTCGGAACGGAGGACGTTCGAGAGGTCGAGCGGATTCGCCGTCGGGGGCACGTCGGCGAGGTCCAGCTCCTGGATCTTCTCAATGCTGTCCAGGATCGCGTCGAGCTGCCCACCCATCTTCTCAATCTCATCGTCTGTAAGCCCCAACCGTGCCAGATCCGCAACGTGACGCACCTGCTCTTCGGATATCATGCCAGGTCTCCGGTCCTTCGCTTGTAGAATCAGAACTTATCTTAACGCAGCGTCCGCAGTCCATGAAGGAGGTAAGAGTTTGGTCCGTAAGAGACTCTGTATAAGTGAGGGCCAAAAGGTAGCCAGATGACTGCAGGCGACAAAACGCCGTCGCGAGACCCCGCTGCAGAGGAGGAAGCAAGGAGATGACGATCCACGAGGCAGCAAGCGAATTCGACCGGACCGATCCAGGGGCCACGCCGGGCTACCAGCCCATAGAGAACTACGGGAGCATCGGCGATTTGCACACAACGGCCCTGGTGGGTATGGACGGTTCTATGGGAACCCAGACTACCCGCGCCGTGCAGGACGATACCGGGAAGATCATTCTGACGGTAGCCACGTCCGAAGGGGAGCGCACGCTGGACGGCACGTATCTCCTCGTGACAGCCGGCCCCCCGCCCAATATCGAGACCCTCAACCTCGGCGCGGCCAGCATAGAAGCGACAAACGCGACTTTATCAAGGCGAACGAGATCCTGGAGACCACCGCACCCGGCGTCTACACCCTCGGAGACGTGAAGGGGGCCCAGCCTTCACGCACATCTCCTAGGACGACTTCCGCATCATTCGCACCAACCTGCTGGAGGGTAGCAGCGCCACCATCGCGGATCCCCAGGTCCCCTACACCATGTTCACAGATCCGCAGCTAGGCCGGATCGGACTCAGCGAGCAGGAGGTCAGGGACCAGGGCCGCAACGTGCTTATAGCCAAGATCCCGATGACCTACGTTTCGCGGGCCGTAGAGATGGGCGAGACGCGCGGCTTCATGAAGGACGTCGTTGACGCTGAGACCGACCAGATCCTGTGCTGCGCGGTGCTTGGCACTGAGGGAGGCGAGATCATGGTGATGATCCAGATAGCCATGATGGGCAAGATGCACTACACAGCCCTCCGCGATGCCGTCTTCGCCCACTCCACGTTCGCTGAGTCACTAAACACACTCTTTTCGAACGTGGAGCACCGCTGAATCTCTCCTAGCTCCTCAGGCCCCTCCGCGCGGCCATGACCGTATTGTGGAGCAGCATCGCGCGCGTCATCGGGCCGACACCTCCTGGGACGGGGGAGATCCAGGCCGCTCTCTGCTCGACCTCGTCGAAGTGCACGTCCCCGACGAGCCCTCCTTCTTCTTTGCGATGGATGCCGACGTCGACGACGACCGCGCCCTCCCCGACGTGCTCGGCCCCGATCATCTCCCGCCTGCCGGCGGCGACGGCGAGAATGTCAGCCCTCCGGGTGACCTCCGAAAGGTCCCGCGTACGCGAGTGGCAGAGTGTGACGGTCGCGTTCTCGCGCAGGAGTAGCTGTGCGAGCGGCTTGCCCACGAGGTTCGAGCGTCCGACGACTACGGCCTCGCGCCCGGAGAGCTCTATGCCGTTACGTTTCAGGAGTTGAATCACACCGTGCGGGGTGCAAGGGAGGAGGCTCGGCAGGCCGACGGCGAGCCGTCCTGCGCTCTCGGGGCTGAGGCCATCCACGTCCTTCGCAGGGATTATGCTCGAGATCAAAGGCAAAGAGTCAAGCCCTTCCGGCAGGGGAAGCTGGATAAAGAAGCCTGAGACGGCCGTATCTTCGTTCAACCGGCCGACGAGGCCGGCGAGCTCTTCCTGGGGGACGTCAGCGGAGAAGCGGTGGACCCTCGACTCTATCCCGACCTCCTGGCTGTCGCGCTCCTTGGAGGCGACATAGGTGACGGAGGCTGGGTCCTCGCCGACCAGGATCACGTCGAGCCGCACGGGCACGCCCCGTTCTTCGAGCCCGGTAACCTCCGAGGCAACCTCAGAGCGTACTTCGGCCGACGCCATCCTGCCGTCCAGTATCTTCGCCATGCGTCTCCTAAAGGACCGAGAGCAGTACGGGGGCCACCTGCTTTTTGCGGCTCATCACGCCGGGCAGATCTATAACGCCGTTCTGGGCCTGGGAGTCGAAGGCCTGGTGCACGGGGGAGCAGTCCCCGACGCACAAGAGCTGGGTGCCGCCCTCCATGATGTCCGTAACCATGAGCGCCGAGAACATGTAGCCGTTCTCACCTTTCAGGTCTTCCAGGGCATCGATTAGCTCGTCCTTGCGCTCGAGGAGGCCGGTACCGACAGTCTCCACCTGGGAGACACTCACCTTGTTTCCCGAGCTCGTCCCGTATTCTTTCGCGTCGCGGCCAACGATCTCCTCCGCGGAGAGCGACGAGACGTCCGAGGAGGCCTCGAACATCTCCGTCCCGAACTCGTCCGCGTCGAGGTCGAGCATCTCTTCGAGGTATTCAGCGACCGCCCGGTCGCGGTCCGTGGTGGTCGGGGAGTTCAGGATCACCGTGTCGGAGAGGAGGGCCGCAAGCAACATCTTTGCCGTTGGTCCTTCGGGTTTCAGTCCTCTCGCTTTAAAGCGCTCCACGATCAGGGTGGCCGTCGAGCCGACGGGGTCGAAGGTGGCCGGGATGGGAGAGGTTGTTTCGATGTCTCCGATGTGGTGGTGGTCCAGGATCTCGACGACCTCGGCCTTCTCGACCCCAGCGACGCTCTGCCCGATCTCGGCGTGGTCGACGAGGAGCACGCGCCTCGGTCTGGGGTTGAGGAGGTCGGTCCTTGTAACCACGCCGATGGGGACCTTCTTCTCGTCCACGGCGATCGCCGCCCTGTAGTGGACCTCCATCACCTGCTCGGTAATCTCCGTTAGGAGGTCGTCGGGTCTGACGGTCAGAGGGTTCTCGCTCATGACCTCCCAGCAGGAAACAGAGAGCTGTATCAGGCGGCTCGTCACGTACGAGTCGAGGGGAGAGAGCAATACGGCCGTCCCCCTCTCCCTGGCCACCTTCAGTACCTCATCCTCAGGACGTACCCCATTGGAGACGACGATTACGCCGGCACCAAGCTCTATGGCCCTTCGCTGGCCCCTCGGGCGGTCTCCGATCACCACGATGTCGCCAGGCTCCATGGACTGTCCCATCGAGTTAACGCTCATCGAGATGACCCACAACTGGCCCGAGGACTTACGCTCTTTCTCCCCGACCAGAAGCTCGCCCTCGAGCACCTCGACCATCGCCCCGACCGAGACAGGGCTCTCGGCGAAAGTGGAAGCCCCGCGTGACTCCCGCACGTACATGCGCGCCAGGTTCCGCTCCGTGATGATTCCGGTGAGCGAGCCGTCGTCTTCCACTATCGGGAGCTGGCTTATGTTCCGCTTGGCCATAGTAAGGCCGACGTTGCGCAGCGGGTCGTTCTTGCGGGCGACGGCCACGTCTCTGGCCATGACGTCCTTTACGCGCAGCATGATGTGCTCCAGCAGCCGAGGCTGCTCTGCCCCACTCTTCTTCAATGCCCACCCTGTCTGGGCGTTTACCTCCCCGAGCCTGGCCGCCACGTAGTGGTTCTCCGGGTCGACGAGGTTCTTGTACTCGGCGTATCCGATAGCCGAGGCGATGGTATCCGTATCAGGGTTCTTGTGACCTGTTACGTAGACGTGGGGCATGTCGCTCTCCTCTTGTACGACGCTTTGATAGGATCAAACCTTGCTCAACGGAGCTATCTCGGGGACGAAGGTCCTCTCCTCGGTCCCGAACCTGATGACGACCTTCTCGACTCCGGCCTCGACGACCTCCCCGACCCCAAATTTTGTGTGTCTGACCTTCTCCCCGGTCTTGTAGGCCGTCCTTCCTGAAACTGCCCTCTCGGGCCCTCCACGCCAGGGCAAAGCCATACCCCATCCCCCGCGGCCAGAGGCGTTGGCAAAACCGGGCACCGTGCCCGACTTGTACTCGTCCGGAATCTCCGAGAGGAAGCGCGATGGCATCCTGTACTCGCGCTCACCCCAACTGGAGCGCAGCTTGGCGTGCGTGAGCGTGAGCGTCTCCCTCGCGCGAGTGATGCCGACGTAGGCGAGCCTCCGCTCCTCCTCGAGGTTGTGCTCGTCGAGCGAACGGGCATGCGGGAAGGTCCCTTCTTCCATCCCAACGACGAAGACGTGCCCGAACTCCAGCCCCTTGGCGTTGTGGAGCGTCATCAACGTCACGCTGCCACCCTCTGAGGTCAAAGAGTCCTGGTCCGAATAAAGGGCTTGCTCCTGCAAGAAACCTTCGAGCGTCGGCTCGGGCTCGACGCGCTCGTACTCCCTTGCGGCGTTTATGAGCTCCTCGAGGTTCTCCAGGCGCGA
>DASQWQ010000189.1:0-2460 GCA_035640175.1 Rubrobacter sp.
GGAGGCTGTAGACGAGATGGCCCACCAGAGTAACGCGGGACTCCTCATCAAGGCCGGGCGGCAGCTCGACGAGGTCGTCAAGGTCGGGCAGAGCTTCGCGGAAAGTGATCCCGAAACGCTCGTGATCGTGACCGCCGACCACGAGACCGGTAGTCTAGCCATAGAAGATACCAACGAGATACAGAGCGACCCTGAATATCCTAACGAATCGGGGGAGGGGCGCACCGCAGAAGACGGACCGTTCCGGGCAGCAAACTCCGACAAGAAGTTCCTGGTGGACTGGACCACGACCAACCACACGGCAGAAGACGTGCCGGTGACGGCCATGGGCCCGGGAGGGCAGAACCTGGTCGGTGCCTACGAGAACACCCACATACACGATGCGATATCGGGGGCACTCTTAGGTTCCTCCTCGGCCTCCGCCTCTGCTACTGCCTCAGCAGAGGTGCAGCGGAGGCCCCAGACGGGCGGATCGGCAGGTGGCGGACCGCTACTCGCCTTGGCTACGCTGCCCATCGGAGTAGCTGGATTCGCATTCGAACGGGGCGTTGTTGACAAGCTGTAAGGTTGTCTGCGCGAACGCCTTAGTCAGGAGCGGGAGAGTCCCAGATGTTGTGGAGACGCAAGCACGTATCCGGTTTGCGGTCCTCCGCTGCTGGTCGTCTAGCTGTGCAATACCTGCACGAGATCTCTCACGGCCTCGGCGCTATCATTCAGATCCCCCAGTTCTTCGTCGGCGAGGCCGAGCTCGATGATGTCTTCGACGCCCGAGGCGCCGAGCTTGACGGGGACGCCGACGAAGAGGTCGTTTATTCCGTACTCGCCCTGCAGGTAGGCTGCGCAGGGGAGGATGCGCTTCTGGTCGAGCAGGATGGCGTCGACCATCTCGGCTGCGGCTGCGGACGGCGCGTAGAAGGCGCTCCCGCTCTGGAGGAGGCCGACGATCTCGGCCCCGCCCTGACGGGTGCGCTCGATTATAGCCTCGACCTTGTCTTCGGAGAGAAGCTCCGTGATCGCGACCCCGCCGACGGTGGCCATGCTCGGCAGCGGTACCATCGTGTCCCCGTGCCCGCCGAGCACGAGGGCGAAGACGTCGCGCACGGAGACCTCGAGCTCTTCGGCAATGAACGTGCGGTAGCGGGCCGTGTCGAGGATGCCGGCCATGCCGACCACCCGCTCGCGGGGGAAGCCGCTCGTCTCCATCGCCACGTGGCACATCGCGTCGAGCGGGTTGGCTACGACGACGAGGATCGTCTCCGGCGAATGCTTGACGACCTCCTCCGTTACGCTCCCCACGATGTTCTGGTTCGTCTTGAGCAAATCGTCGCGGCTCATCCCGGGCTTGCGGGGGCTCCCGCTGGTTATGACCACCACGTCAGAGCCTGCGGTCTCCTCGTAACCGTTGGCGCCCGTTACGTTGGAGTCGTAGCCAAGGATCGGGCCGCTCTCCAGGATGTCGAGGGCCTTCCCCTGGGGCAGGCCCTCGACTATATCCACGAGTACGACGTCGGCATAGTTACGCTCGGCGAGCCTCTGGGCCGTCGTCCCCCCGACGTTGCCCGCGCCTACTACGGTGACCTTCCTCTTAGCCATCTCGTTTCCTCCTGTGTTCGACTCGTCGCCTGCGCCCATGATATGTGAATACCTCAGCGCTTGCCGTGCCAGACCCGGATAGAATCAGCTACGTGGGTGAGACTTCCCAGGAGCTTCGTTGGATGTGATCCGTGCCATACAGACGCGTCAGAGCGTCGGTCGCGTTAGGCAGGACCCTGTGCCTGAAGACCTCGTCAAGCACATCCTGGAGAGCGCCGTCCACGCCCCCAACCACAGGATCACCGAGCCGTGGCGCTTCCACGTGTTTACGGGCAAGGGGCGCGGCGAGCTGGCCCGGGCGAGGGCCGAGACGGCCCGCCTGCAGGCCGAGGCTGAGGGGGAGGACAAGGAGATGGCGGCGGGTAGGATCAGCCGCGAGCGAAAGAAGGCTTTCAGGGCGCCTGTGGTCATCGCGGTGATCTCCGCCTGCGGCCGTGATGAGGTCGAGACCCTGGAGAACTACGCGGCCTGCGCTGCGGCCGTCCAGAACATGCAGCTCACGGCCCACTCCCTCGGCCTCGCAAGCATCTGGCGCACCGGACCTGTCGCCTATCACGAGCACATGCGAGCCTTCTTCGGTCTCAGAGAGGGAGACAGGATCGTCGCCTACCTTTACGTCGGCTATCCCGACGTGGGCGAGAGACCCCGCAGGCGCAGCCCCGCAGGCGAGAGGACCGTCTGGCACGGCGGCTGAAAACTCTTCGCCGCAACCGAATGGCGGCTCTTACGTATCACTGGTAGTCAACGAAGCGAGGAGAGAATGTGAAAACGCTAATTAGACGCGCTCTAATACTTGCCGCACCCATAGTGTGGCGCAAGATCAGGAATCGCCGGCGCGAACGCTAGTCAGCTCTTGAGAATTTCAGC
>DASQWQ010000190.1:0-4818 GCA_035640175.1 Rubrobacter sp.
CTCCGGCACCATCTCGGGCACGGGTTCGGATACTCCGCCCCCCTGCCCCGGAAACACGAACGCTCTCATCTCTATTCGCCAGTCCTCGATAACATTCGTTGATAGGACCCTAAAAGCGTAGGGAAACTTTGTACCACAAGAAGGCATGTTTTGACAGCGGGTTGGGTAAGGGTCAACTATTTCCCAACCCGCGCTGTCACAGGCTATGGTGCCACGATTCGTAGGGTCCCGGGAAGTACCCGCGCCCTGAAGTGGCGGGTACGCGCAAGCATCTCACCGTCTACGTGCGCCGGTACTTCTTCGGAGAGTTCTATCTCGACTTCTCGCGCGCGGGCCGTATGCACCTTCCGACGCTTTGAGAGGGTTCCCCGTAACGCCGCCGGTATGAGCCGCAGAACCTCGACCCGGCTCACCTCCTCGGACCAGATCACATCGAAGAGACCGTCGTCCAGTACCGCCCCAGGCGCGAGCCGGAACATCGAGCCGTACGTGGTTCCTAGGGCCAAAGCGACGAGTATGGTCTTGGCCTCGACGACCTCGCCGTCGATGACGAGCCTGGCCTCGTGGCACCGGAGGTCCTCGAGTAACCGCCCGACCGACCAAAGGTACCGTCCTGTCCCCCCAAGATACGCCGGCGCCCGGGCGACGCCGGCAGCGACCTCGGCATCGAAGCCGATACCGAGGCCGTTGTTGAATGGAACCCCGTTGACCTCTGCCGTATCCACTACGCGGACTTTCCCTCCGACGAGCACTTCCAGCGCCCGCCGCAGACCCGTGCCCACTCCCAGAGCCTTGACGTAATCGTTGCCGCTACCGGCAGGCAGCACGCCCATGGTCCGGCCCGTTCCGGCACATGCCGCCGCCACCTCGTGCACCGTCCCGTCTCCGCCGACCGCCACCACAGATATCTCCTCGGGCAGCCTGCGCACGATGCTGACCGCGCGGCCAGGCCCCTCTGTAACGTGCCAGACCGGCCGCAGCCCTCGCTCCTCGAAGAACCGCGAGACGGACGCCCGCAGCCCTCCCGCGCGCCCCTTGCCGGCCGACGGGTTGAGGACCAGATGTGCCTCTCCTCCACCAAAGACCACAGCCGGAAAATACCAGAACCGTAGTCCAGCGGCCCGGACGAAACGTCATTCAAGCTATACTCGAGGTGTACACTGCGACGAAAACTGGCGCATACCAGCCAGGCCGAAGGAGCAGCCTGAGGACGGAGTCCGCAGAGACGGGACAACCGGGCAGAGACTTCTTTGCGGGGAATAACACGACTCGAGCTTTTCCAGAAGAACTACCGATAGCCATCCGAAGGTTCCTGCCACTATGGACTTCCGTTTAACATGGAGTTAAAGTCAAGGTACAGAGGATCTTCGTGCTCCGGGTGAGAGTCGCGCAGGATCCGGAAAGGAGTACAATACCATTCCACATGGCTGACCCGATCGAATACTGCCTGCACTCGGAAGGCTTGAGGGTTACTTCTGGATCTGAATACCGCTGCCCGGTCTGTGAGGCGTGCCTGGATCTCGACGGCGTTAACCGGTGGGTTCAGGAGGCCGAGAGGAGTCGAGATGAGGCTTACTCTATGGTCGAAGGTGACGGGTTCGGAGAGATAGTACGCGAGGAGTCACAGCGGGAAGTCTATCGGCGACGGAGGGTAATGTATGAGTTAGAGAACGTGCCCCGGGTGGTGACGGCGAGGCCGGAGATGATCCTTGTAATTCACAACGCTGTGGAGGCTTCCTATGGGTGCCGAATCTTCTACAAGGAGCCGCGGCCGGCGGGAGTTGTAGAGCAGATAAGCGTCGGGGCCGTACTCGACAGAATCCTGGAGCTTCGCTCCGACCCCGACCCTGTCGTAAGGCTCATCTCCGAGAAGATCGAGGAGTTTCACGTCTTCCGCTCGAAGCTCTCTGAAGATGGGGAGCCTGCGCCGGAGCGCAGGGTATTCTACGCGAACGAGCTCTGAAACCTCTGAGGCGCTGGCGGACGCGTCCAGCAACGGCTAGAATTGACCGCCAGATGGATACCTATCCAAGAGACGCGGTCGCATGAGCGGGAGTACCTTCATAGCCCTGGTCGTCATGATCTTGATCCTGCTCTTCATCATAATGTCAATCGGGCCTCTAGTCACCGCCTTCTAGAAGGAGTAGGTTTCGAGGACGGAGTAGGTGATTCCGCCCTCACCTGGCACGCTCTCCACCAGATCCACGCTGGATAGCGTAAAGCGAAGCGCGGGCGGGGAGACGCTTGCGCCGTCGAGCTTCGCCTGGCGTCCCCGCGCCCGGCCGAGGGTCAGGTGGGGCACGTAGGGCCGTTGCTCTCGCCCGAATCCGGTAGGCTCGAGGAGATCATCTACGCTCAGGGCCACTGCGCGCAGCGGCCCTGACCCTTCTCCGACGCCGGCCCAGAGGATACGGGCCTTCCTCTCGGAGGGGAAGCCCCCGAAGCCCGAGGTCGAGACCTCGAACGGTTCGTGCCTCCCGCGTAGCGGCTCGAGCGCCTGAGCCACCCGGCTCAGGTCATCCTCAGCCACATTGCCCAGGAACTTCAAGGTCAGGTGGAGCTTCTCCGGGCCGATGAGACGGAAAGCTTTGCTCGCCGGCAGGTCGCGTGCCGCGCGAAACAGCGCTTCTCTGATGTCGGGCGGCGGGAAGACGGCGACGAAGGTTCGCACCACGGTCCTAGTCGGGGCTGGACTTGCGGCCGGCGGCGGCGCGGTTGGCGATCAGGGCTGCGGTGGCCCCTGCGCCGACGCCGTTATCCACGTTGACGACGGAGAGACCGGGGGAGCAGGTCTGGAGCATGCCGAGGATGGCTGCGGTCCCGTCGCCGCCGAGGCCGTATCCCGTGGAGGTCGGAAGCCCTATCACAGGCGCGGCGACGAGGCCGGAGACCACGCTTGGCAGCGCACCTTCCATCCCCGCGGCAACTACCAGGCAGTCGGGATCGAACTCCCTCAGCTCCTCCAACGGGGCGGCCAGACGATGGACGCCGGCTACCCCGACGTCGTGGAAGCCCATCACGGATGCGCCCATCTCGCCGGCCACGGCGAGCGCCTCCTGGAGGACGGGCAGGTCCGAGGTGCCCGCGCTCAGGGCACCGACGCGGCCCCCGCTCGGTGCCGGCTCTCCGCCACCGATCACTACGGAGCGTCCGGCCCGCTTGAGCGGGGTCTCTGGGAGCGTCGCGCGGATCCTGGCCTCATGCTCGGGGGTGGGGGTGCTTACGATCACACGCTCACACGACCCCAGCAGCGTCGCGCAGATACTTGCCACCTGGGCGGGACTCTTGCTGCGGGCGTAGACGACCTCAGGGACGCCCTTTCTGATGGAGCGGCCGAGGTCGAGGGCGGCGAACTCGCCGAGGTAGCGGACCTCGCCCCTCTTCAGGCGTCCGGCGGCCGAATCTACAGAGAGTTCGCCGCTCGCGACCGCTGCCAGGGTTCTCTCGAGGTCGTCCATGTTCCCCGCTTCCGGGTATAGTAAGGTTGCCAGCGGGTAAGAATCTAGCACGTTCCTACCTCCAGTGGTCATAAGGAGAGTCCTTGACAATAATCGAGTTGGTCCTGTCCCTGGCAGTGATACTCGGCGCCGCGATCCTTTTCACCAACGCTGTCGAGATCATGGGCGACCGGCTGAACCTCGGGGCGGGGGCCGTGGGGAGCATACTCGCGGCCGTCGGCACGGCGTTGCCTGAGACCATGATCCCGCTGGTCGCGATCCTGGGTGCCTTACTCCTTGGCTCGGGCAGCGCAGCCGCAGGCGAGATAGGTATCGGCGCGATCCTGGGCGCGCCTTTCCTGCTCGCCACGCTAGCCCTGTTCATCGTCGGGGCTACGGCCATAGGCTACAAGGGCCGAAGGGAGACGGGGAGCGAGATCACAGCCGATAGGCAGACCGCCATCCCCGACCTCGTATTCTTCCTGTTGTGCTTTATCCCGGCAGCCGCGGCGGGCATCCTGCCCCTGCCTCTGCCGCTGAAGATCATCCTCGCTGTGGCGCTGCTGGTCGCTTACGTACTCTACGTGGTAAGGACGGTAAAGAAGGGTGGGGAGGCCGAAGGGGATATCCCCGCCAGGCTCACGCTCTGGCCTTTTAGCTCTCAGGGACCGACCTGGGCCGTCGCCACGCAGCTGATCGGCACGATCGCTGTGATGGCCTTCGGAGCCCACCTCTTCGTCGGCGCCGTGGATCATCTCTCCAAGTCCGTAGGGATCCCCGCCGGCCTCATCGCACTCGTCCTCGCGCCTCTGGCGACGGAGCTGCCGGAGAAGTTCAACTCTGTTCTCTGGCTCAGGGATAACAAAGACACCCTGGCAATCGGCAACATCACAGGGGCTATGGTCTTCCAGAGCACCATCCCGGTCTCGGTCGGGGTGCTCTTTACGCCGTGGCGGCTCGACTTCATTAGCGCCGTCGCGGCCATCTTCGCGATCCTCTCGGGCATGGTCTTTCTCGGGTTCCTGCTGCGCAAGGCCCCACTCAAGGCATTCTACATGCTCGGTGCCGGATCACTCTACATAGTCTTCGTCGTGACGGCGATCATCGACCTCGTCGGCGGCTGACTTGGACCGAGCCTTACATTTGTTTTTCCCTTTCCTGGTAAGATGGGTAGCCTGTCGTATGGTCGAGGAGGAAGCCGGGTCAGATGGAGTTCATGACGGGAGAGTGGTTTGGCCGACTCTTAGGGGTGCTGGTTGTGAACCTGATCCTCTCCGGCGACAACGCTGTGGTTATCGCGATGGCGGCCCGCACCCTCGAGGGCGCCAACAGGAGGAAGGCCATCATCTGGGGCGCGGCGGGGGCCGTCGTGCTCAGGCTA
>DASQWQ010000191.1:0-13341 GCA_035640175.1 Rubrobacter sp.
GGGTGGATAAGGTAAGGCTCCTCGTCGCCGACGACCACCCGATGCTGCGCGAGGGCCTCGTCGCCGTGCTAGGCACCCAGCCCGACTTCGAGGTGGTGGGCGAGGCCGCAGACGGGGACGAAGTCGTAAGGCTGGCAGTGAAGTTGGACCCTGATGTGATACTTCTGGACCTGGAGATGCCTGGGACCGACGGCGTCGAGGCCCTCGAAAAGCTCCGCGACGCTGGCTCTCGCGCGCGCACTGTCGTCTTCACGGCCTACGACACGGACGCTCGAATACTCGGCTCTTTGCGCGCGGGTGCCCGCGGTTACCTGCTCAAGGGCGCTTCCCGAAAGGAGATCTTCGGCGCCATCCGCACCGTCCAGGCCGGAGGTTCCCTCCTCGAACCTGCCGTCGCTGAACGGCTACTGGAGCGCATAGATGGTGAGGAGAACGTCCCGCAGAACCGCCGCCTCACATCAAGGGAACTAGAGGTGCTCGCGCTCCTCGCCCGCGGCCTGAAGAACGCCGAGATCGCAGATCGACTCTTTATCTCGGAACGGACGGTCAAGTTCCACGTCGGCTCCATCCTCGCCAAGCTCGAAGCCCAGAACCGTACCGAGGCGGCCAGGATCGCCGTCCGCCGCGGGCTCGTCGAGGCCCCATAAACTCGCGAAGCCAACTTAAACGCTATTGAATTGGGAATTGAGAATCAGGAATTTGGAATTGGTCTGTGGCGTAGCCCTTTCCTGATTCACAATTCCAACTTCACAATTCAACTCTGCGGATTCCGCGCAGCGCTGCTGTACCAAAGTACAGGCCGAAAACCGTCCCTCCTGACGTTTCCCGGCGCCGGTCACAGCGATACATTGTATTCAAACGAGAATTGGAGGCATTAGAAATGATCGGAGAAACGTCGTATCGCACGGCGCTCATCACAGGCGCCTCCCGTGGCCTCGGCCTGGCGCTCGCCCGCACTCTGGCCGGGGACGGATGGACCCTGATCATCGACGCCCGCACCGAGGAAGCCCTGGAGAACGCCCGCGCCGAACTGTCCAGGTACACGCGCGTAATGGCCATCCCAGGAGACGTTACCGACCCGGAACATCGAGAGGATCTCGCTGGGGCGGCTCGCGAGGCCGGCGGCGTTGACGCGCTCGTCAACAACGCGAGCATCCTCGGTCCGAGCCCCCAGCCTGACTTGCTTGACTACCCGCTCGACATGTTCGAACAGGTCTACCGTACGAACGTGGTCTCACCACTCGCGCTCATCCAGGCGCTCGAAAACTATCTGAAACCACAGGCGCGCATTATCAACGTCACGAGCGACGCCGCCGTCGAGCCGTACGAAGGCTGGGGCGGATATGGGTCGAGCAAGGCCGCACTGGAACAGCTCTCCAACATCCTCGCGGCCGAGAACCCCGAGCTGCGCATCTACCGGGTCGACCCTGGCGACATGCGGACCCAGATGCACCAGGAAGCTTTCCCCGCCGAGGACATAAGCGACCGACCGATCCCGGAAGAGAGCGTCCCTGGGTTCATCGAGCTCTTGACGGGCGACCTGCCGAGCGGACGCTACGAGGCCCGCGAGCTGGCCACGAGGATGGGAACAGCCACCGCGGACTCATAGAAGGAGAGGGCCAAACTGTCCAACACTACTACAGAAGCTCTGGAAACCATAGAAGCGTTTCCCGACTATCCTGAGGCGAGATCCCCGCTCCACTTCGAGTTACCTCCGGAGCTGGAGGCCGGAGAGCCGCCTGAGGCGCGAGGATTGCGCCGCGACGAAGTCCGCCTGATGGTCTCTTATCTGGGCGATGACAGCATAGTTCACTCCAGGTTCACCGACCTCCTGGAGTTCCTCCGTGCCGGCGACACCCTCGTCGTCAACACCAGCGGCACCATGAACGCCGCGCTCCCCGCCGAGCGCAGTGACGGCACACCCCTCACCGTGCACCTCTCGACCCACCTGCCGGCTGACCTGTGGGTCGTCGAACTGAGATCCTTCTCCGGCTATGAACCTGTGCTAGGCGGTAAGTTTGGTGAGGTCCTGTCACTCCCTGAAGGTGCCAGCATGGTCTTGCACACCCCTTATCTCTCGGAGAGGCGGCAGCGCGACGAAGGGTCCAACCGGCTCTGGATCTCCACCCTGAACCTACCCGTAAACCTTAATGATTATCTGGATCGTAACGGATCGCCCATCAGGTACCGCTACGTCAAGGAGAGCTGGCCTGCGGTCTACTACCAGACGGTCTACGCCACTGAGTTAGGTAGCGCCGAGATGCCCTCGGCGGGAAGGGCTTTCACGCCTGAGTTGATCACACGCCTCGTCGCGAATGGGGTCAGGGTCGTGCCACTAATATTGCACACGGGCGTAGCCAGCCTCGAAGACGACGAGCCGCCTTATGAGGAGTTCTACCGTGTCCCTCCTGAGACCGCGGCCGCGATCAACGTGGCCCGCACGGCGGACCGCAGGGTGATCGCCGTCGGGACCACAGTCGTGCGCGCCCTCGAGACGGTTACCGATAGGGACGGCTCGACCCACCCAGGCGAGGGCTGGACCGACGTATTCATAACTCCGGAGCGCGGCATACGGTCCGTCGACGCGATGCTGACAGGCTTGCACGAACCGCGCTCCACCCACCTGTCGATGATGGAGGCGCTCATCGGAAGCGTGTCGGAATACCCCCTCGCCACCTCAGGCACGGAGCATCTCAAGGTCGCCTACTCCGAGGCCCTTAGAAGAGGCTATCTCTGGCACGAGTTCGGAGACCTGCATTTGATCCTACCCGGCCACCAGAGAAGTGGATCGCTAGCGTAAGAGGTACATAAGAGGCTACAGGCTACAGGGGGTGTGGAACGGACTCCGGGGCAGCTACGGAGCTCCGTCCACATCCGGGACCAAACAACTCTTCACGGAGCCTCGCTCTTGGCACTCTACCTGATGCCTGAAACCTGTAGCCTTAAGTACACGCGACGACGGCTTTGCCCGGCATCCAACCGGGCGGGTCGGTACACAGCCAGTTGGCGGCTTCGCGGGCCGTACGCTTATCATCGGCCTTCATATCCATGCGCCAGGCGAAGATGCGACGGTTCGTGCAGTTGATAGCCCCCTGGCCCGAGGCTATGCGCGCCGGTCCACCGAGGTCCGGTTCGAGGTCCCTGGCGGTCCGGTTGAGGACGTAGGCGAAGCCAATGTTATCTTCTTTGCCCAGCAGGCCCGTCTGCGTCAGGCTGATCTTGAGAAGCCTCAGTTGCTCTCCCTTTCTGTGTCTCTTGGCGAAGTACCGGAGCAGTTCGCCTTGATCGTAGGTAACGAAGCCGCTCGCTATCTGGCCCCCTGCCTCGACCTCGCTTACGGTGTACCAGGACCACGGATCATAGCTGCTCTCCGCAAAATCAGGGGGACTAGGGCCCTCAGACAGGAAGAAGATGCGGGACAAGCTCGCCTGATCCCCGCTGTTGAAAGCATTGACGAAGGAGATCACGAGCCCGGCCACCTGCCGTGGGTGGCAACCGTCAGGGAGCGAGGCGTCGTCGCTGGTGACGATCACCCGCGTAGGCTCCTGGTGAACTACAGGTTCATGCTGCCTATTCCCGCCCACAGACTGCGACTCCCCGGTATCCCCATCTTCCTCGCACCCAACAAGGAGGCACAGGAGTGCCAGGATAGGTAGAATCGCCGTTTTCGTAGGGGAGTCCGAGGTTGCCCTGCCTGCCTTCCTTCCTTAACCCCACAGGGTCCACCCCATTCTATACCCGGAGTCGCAAATACACGTTAGCAATGGATCGCTCAATACAACTTGCAGAGGTACCGATCCTCTGCAATTCACGCGTTCGCCTACGAGCGACCGATGAGCAGCGAAGGCAACAAGCTGAAGTACTGACCAGCTGAAATGCTCTTTTAGAGCGAGATCAGACCGTGTCGCGCGCCCTGGCTGACCGCCTCGGCGCGGTTGCTCACCCCGAGCTTGGAGTAGATCGAGGAGATATGGAACTTGACCGTATGCTCGCTGATGTGGAGTTCGCGCGCGATCATCTTGTTGGACAACCCACGCCCGAGCAGGTCGAGCACCTCGCTCTCGCGCGTGGTCAGCGGCTCGGAGAGCTCTTCTACGGCCGCAGCAGGCTCGTCGAGCAACCGCTCGGCCAGTGTCTTGGGCAGCACGGTCAGGCCCTGGGCCACCGCGGAGACAGCGGCACCCAACTCCTCCGACGGGGCGTCGGGCGGCACGACGCCCCAACCCCTGAGAGACAGGGTGCGTAACCTGGACGCCGTGTCCTCGTCCTCCGAAAGCAACAGTAGCGACTGAGTACCGTCTTCCGAGACGGAGAGTGCGGTCTCTTCGAGCAACTCCTCGTCAGCGACGAGCACCACATCGGCTCCAGAGAGCGGGGGAACGGGCCCGGAGGACAGACCGGCCTCGCCGACCACCAGCAAGTCGGCGGCCTCGACGGCCGCGAGCATCGAACGCAGCCCCGCCCGCATGGTAGGCGTCGGGGCCACGACAAACACCCGCGTAGGCGTCATGCGGCGCGTCCCGACTCTTCCAGGCGCGCTTCCATGACCCTGATTTTACCGCCGCGCATGACCCGCAGGGAGACGACATCACCGGCGTGTGCCACGGTCTCCAACAAAGTCTTTGCCTCCCCGAGCGGTTTCCCGGCGATGGCGAGCAAGACGTCGCCGACCAGCAGACCTGCCCGGTCGGCGGCGCCTCCGGTCTCGACGCCGGCGATCACAAGCCCGGTAGTGCCGGCTTCCCGGCGCAAGAATGCCGGAAGCTCGACGGGCAAGACCCCGATGCCTAGCCTCGGACGGCGTTCACCGGCAACCCAGGCTTCCGCCGCGTTGCTTGGGATAGAGAGCGCCATAAGGCCGAATATCATGGCGTTGATGGCGACGACCTCACCCCTGGCGTTGAGGAGCGGTCCGCCCGAATTTCCCGGCGCGAGGGCGACGTCCGACCTCACGTAGCGCGTGGAGGAACCCCGGCCTGGACCGCGAAGTTCACCCACACCGCCAACGATGCCGGCGCTCACGGCCCCGACACTGCCCCAGGGATGCCCGATAGCGTAGACCAGTTCGCCGACGCGCAAGGCGTCAGAGTCCCCGACAGGGGCTGCCGGTAGATCCCCATAGTCGCCCTCCAACCTGAGCAGCGCGAGGTCAAGGTTACGGCCGCTCTTTACTACATCAGCGTCGAACGTCCGGCCATCGTGGAGGGCCACCCTGATGTTGCCTCTCCTGCGTCTTCCTGAGATCACGTGATGGTTCGTCAGGACGAGGCTGTCGCCGGGCCAGATCACACCCGCCCCGATACCCCGGCCGCTACTACGCACCTGTACGACGCTCCTCTGTACTTCCTCTATCATCCGCACGCCGGCCAGGGCGGCTCCGGATAGTTCGGCCATACCCCGAACTCCTAACCGCGCTCGCCTACAGTTATCTCGATCTCCGTGAGCTCGCCGCCACGCACGAGCCCGACGGGTACGGGACTACCGACCCTCTCTCCGGCCAGCAGCACGAGCAGGTCGTCGGTGTCCTCGACGGGCTGTCCGTCCAGCGTCGCGAGGATGTCGCCTACGATGAGGCCGCCACGCCCTGCGGGACTGTCGTCTTCGACGCCTACCACCAGTAGTCCGCCCCTCTGCGTGAGGCCGAGCCGCTGTCCGTCGGGGAGGCGCACCGGCTGGCTCAGGATGCCGAGGTATCCGCGTTTGACAGAGCCCCGCTCCGAGAGCGTCCCCGCGGTCCGCCATGCTATGTCAGCAGGTATGGCGTACGCCGCGCCGCGCCCCCAGCCCGAGACCAGAATGCCGAGTACGTTCCCCCGCACATCGATGAGTGGTCCTCCCGAGAAACCGGGGTACGGCGTCGCGTCGGTCTGAATGTAACGTTCCAGCCTCAGTCCCCGTCGGGTGCGGACCGGGCCTCCTACGGTGCTAACCACCCCCAGGGTGGCCCTCGGTCCTTCGCCGCGAGAGTGGCTGCCCACGGCCAGCGAGATCTGACCGACCCGGGCTTCACCTTCCGCAGGCGTCGCGGGCTCGATGTCGAGGCCATCCACGTTCAGCACCGCAAGGTCCGTGGAGTGATCCCTCCCTGCGAACCGTGCGGATAGAGTCCTTCCGTCGGCGGTCTCTACTGAGAGGTCTTCCTCACGTTCTAGCACGTGGCTCGCCGTGAGGACCTTACTCTGCAATAAGACCACGCCGCTCCCGGAACGACGCCTCCTGCCGTTTACCCGTACAACCGACGTCGCCACTCTCTCTACCGCATCAGCCATGCCGTCCGACAGAGCGTCCAAAGTATCCGTGTGCTCCATAGTCCTCTCCTGATACTGTTGGTTTACACGGATACTCTATCCCCATGCTATAGGCCGGGCATCACCCGTCCGGCTAGTTATCGCCCGGAAAAACGGCTAGTTATCGGCATGTCAGCGCGCTCAGGCCTTAAGGCCTTCGCTTGTCAGGTTCTTGTTTCCACTCTTCCTCTCGCTCGTGGTCGATTGTGCGATTTGCGGTAGATGAATGCCTCTGCGAGCATCGCTTTAGGCACGGGTCTACGTCCTTCCCTTAACGCGGTACCTGGGGCCGAGGGTAGAATGAAGGGGGAGGTCTCAGGGAGATCGTGTAGCCCTCTGCGCGCGTAGGCGATCGGTGGAAGGCAGAACATGAACCGGAAAAAGAGGGCCGAAGAGCTGCGCAGCCACCGGTGGTACGGGGTGCGCGACCTGCGCTCGTTCGGCCACCGCTCGCGAACCAAGCAAATGGGCTACGCCGCGGAGGACTACAGCGGGAAGCCGGTCGTCGGGATCATCAACACCTGGAGCGACATAAACCCCTGCCACACCCACTTTAGGGAGAGGGCCGAGGAGGTCAAACGGGGGGTCTGGCAGGCCGGTGGGTTTCCGGTCGAACTGCCCGCGATGTCACTCTCCGAGCCTTTCCAGAAACCTTCGACGATGCTGTACAGGAACTTCCTCGCCATGGAGACTGAGGAGCTGTTGCGCTCTTATCCCATAGACGGTGCTGTGCTGATGGGCGGTTGCGATAAGACCACACCGGCCCTGCTTATGGGTGCGATCACTATGGACCTGCCGGCCATCTTCGTCCCCGCAGGACCGATGCTGCGCGGCAACTGGCGCGGCAACACCCTGGGAAGCGGCAGCGACGTGTGGAAGTATTGGGACGAGAAGCGCGCTGGCACCATTGGAGAGTGCGAGTGGGAAGAGATCGAAGACGGCATCGCCCGCTCGCCGGGCCACTGCATGACCATGGGAACGGCCTCGACCATGACCGCCGTCGCCGAAGTCCTCGGCATGACCCTCCCGGGAGCCTCCTCCATCCCCGCCGTCGACTCGGGCCACCCCAGGATGGCCTCGATGAGCGGGCGCAGAATAGTAGAGATGGTCTGGGATGACCTCAAGCCCTCGGACATCCTGAACGACCAATCCTACGAGGATGCCGTGACGGCCGTGATGGCTCTCGGCGGCTCTACCAATGCCGTCATCCATCTCATCGCCCTGGCCCGCCGCAGCGGCGTACCCATGGACCTCGCCCGCTTTGATGAGATCTCACGCCGCGTACCCGTCCTCGCCAACATACGTCCGAGCGGCAAGTACCTGATGGAGGACTTCTACTACGCAGGTGGTCTACGAGGCCTGCTCTCCCGCCTCGAGGAGATGTTCCACCTCGACCGCACCACCGTTGGTGGTAGCGCCGTGGGTGAGACACTCACAGACGTCTACGACGACGAGGTGATTAGACCGCTCGACGACCCCCTGCAGGAAGAGGGCGGACTCGCCGTGTTGCGAGGCAATCTGGCCCCCGATGGCTGCGTGATAAAGCACTCCGCCGCAGACCCGGGTTTGCTCAGGCACACAGGTCCGGCCGTGGTCTTCGAAGGCTACGACGACCTTGCCAGGCGCATAGACGACCCGAGCCTGAAGGTGGACGCTGGCTCCGTTCTCGTTTTAAGGGGGGCGGGACCGATCGGTGCTCCCGGCATGCCTGAGTGGGGGTTGCTCCCAATCCCCAGAAAGCTGCTCGAACGGGGAGTAAGGGATATGGTGCGCATCTCCGACGCCCGCATGAGCGGCACCGCATACGGCACCTGCGTGCTCCACGTCGCCCCCGAGTCACACGTCGGAGGCCCGCTGGCCCTCGTGAGAGAGGAAGACGAAATCGAGCTCGATGTTCTGAATCGGAGCCTGGAACTCAAAGTGGACGAGAGAGAACTATCCCGTCGCCGCGCCGCTTGGAGACAACCCCAACCACCCTATGGTCGCGGCTACGGGGCCATCTTCGCCAGGCACGCGACCCAGGCCAACGAAGGTTGCGACTTCGACTTCCTCGCCCAAGGACCATCCGTCCCCGAACCCAAGATCCACTAACCCTCAACGCGTCGCGAGAGTGGTCTCTCTATCGCGCGATTACCAGGGTACCGGGCGGCGGTCCTGGAAGAACCCGCCTGTGGGGCCACTGTTGGGTAGCGTCGCTGCCCAGAGGAGGGCTTCCGCGCCTTTCTCGACGGAGCGCGTGGCGCCGAAGCCGCCCATGTCGGTCTGCACCCACCCGGGGTTGACCGCGTTGACGAGGATGCCGCTCCCGCGCAGCTCGGAGGCGAGGATGCGCGTCAGGGCGTTGAGGGCGGTCTTCGAGACGCGGTAGCCTGGGGAGCCGCCACCCATGTCCTCCAGGGCAGCGAGTCCTGTCGAGACGTTGACGATGCGCCCGTAGCCGTTGCGCCGCATGAGAGGGATGGCCATCTCGCATAGACGCCAGGCCCCGAACAGGTTCACCTCCAGGCTCTCCTTCACCCGGTCGAGGTCCGCGTCCACGCCGCGCTGCCCCTCGTCATTAGAGATACCTGCGTTGTTCACCAGGATGTCGAGCCGTCCGAACTCGTCTTCGAGGAACGCGGTCATGCAATCCACGCTCCCCGCGTCCGCTACGTCGAGTTGCTGTGGGATCACATTCCATTCCAGCCCCTCCGCCGCGACACGTCCTTTCTCTCTGTCGCGGGAGCCCATGACGACCGCGTAGCCCCTCTCGGCGAGCTGGCGGCAGACCTCCAGCCCGATCCCCCGGTTTCCGCCGCTCACCAGCGCGAGACGCTCATTCTCCATCGTTCGACCTTCCGATCTCGTGTATGTCCGACCTCATATAGCTCACGCGTTCCTATCTACCGATAAGCTCGAACGCCGCCTCTACAGCCGCAAGCGGCGACGGCGCCACGTTCACGTGCCCTCCGAGATCCCAGCCTTCCAGGACCACCACGGGGCGTCCGACCTTTCTGGCGAGCCCTATCTCCGAGAGCGTACCGTACTCGCCACCGACCGCGATGACAACGTCTCCCGAACACACCACAGCAAGGTTCCTCGCCTGTCCCGTGCCCGTGGCCACAGAGTACGTAAGATAACTGTTCTGCCTCCGCCTATCCTCGTCAGGCAGGATGCCTATGGCCGTGCCACCCGCCTCAGTAGCCCCGCGGGCCGCGGCCTCCATCACGCCCGAGAGTCCGCCACAGACGACGGTCCCTCCCCTTTCGGCGGCGAGCCTGCCCACCGTACGCGCCTTCTCGTAGAGATCTCCCTCTGCGGTTCCCGAGCCTGTGACGGCCACGTAAGGCGTGCCCGTCACAGGGTCGGGTAGCGGCTCGTCTGTCCGAGCACGTACCTGAGGAGACTAACGGCCCCTTCCTTGTTTAGGGGCTCGTTCCAGTTGCCGCACTTGGGGGACTGTATGCACGCGGGGCACCCCTTCTCGCACGGGCAGCGGGTGATAACCCCTAGAGTATCGCGGGCGAGCGACTCGAAGGCATCGTAGCCGCGCCTGGAGATGCCGACTCCGCCAGGATAGCCGTCGTAGACGAAGACTGTGGGGAGACGGCTCTGGCGATGGACAGGCGTGGAGAGGCCGCCGATATCTGCACGATCGCACATCGCGAACAGCGGGAGGAGCCCGATCATACCGTGCTCCCCGGCGTGCAGGGCGCCCCCGAAGCTCTCGAAGCTCGGTCTCGCTTCTCTGGGAAGCGGAGGCAGCGTGACCCAGAGCGCCTGCGTCTCGAGTATCACGTCAGGGAGATCCAAAGGGTAGACCCCGACCTCCTTGTCGTCGGCCACCCGTACCTTCTTGAAGTAAGTGACGGAGTCCGTCGTCTTTACCCTGCCCCAGTGGAGTACCGATCCATTCGCAAGGTCGCGCTTCTCGATCTCCTCGAGAACCTCCACGTCGGTCTCGACGCGCGGCCTGGTGTAGTAACGATTCGGGACGCGGCGGGCGACGGCGCGATGGGAGCGGAGATCCAGGCTCTCCACCTCGTATGCGGTCCCGCGGTGGAGGTAGGTCGCGCCTGGATGCAGCTCGCTAGGGGCGCGGGTAGCTTCCGCGGTCCCGATCAACTCTCCTTCACCGTCGGCTATGAGCACCGTCTCGGAAGATGCCGAACGCAGAGAGATGTTGCGCGCAGGATTATCCCCGCCAACATAGACCAGCCGGCCTCCGCTCGAAGCCAGCTCCCTGGCCTCCATCATCGCTTTGGCCACGCTCCTGTAGGCAGGCCCGAAGTACTCCTCGTCGTCCGCGTCGAGCGGTGCCTCGTGGGCGGCGGCGAGCAGGTGCGGGCCGAGAATGTAGGGATTCTCCATCGTAACCCTGGCAGCCTCCACCCTCCTGCCGAGGACCCTCGGCGGGTTCTCGAAGAGGAACTGGTCGAGCGAGTCGCGGCCGGCGATGTACACGGCAAGGGCTGGGGCCTTGCCACGTCCGGCGCGACCCCACTGCTGCCAGATGGAGGCGACGCTTCCGGGGTATCCGCAGCAGACCACGGCGTCCAGCGCCCCGACGTCCACCCCGAGTTCCAGCGCGTTCGTCGAGACGACGCCGAGAAGGTCGCCGCGGAAGAGACGACCTTCGATCTCTCTTCTCTCCCTTGGGGTGTAGCCAGCGCGGTAAGGGGAGATCCTGCGCGCCCCGTCGACGCCGAGCCTGTTGGCGGCGTAACGGTAGATGAGCTCGGCGGCCTTCCGCGTCCTGGCGAAAGCTATGGTCCTTACCCCCTGCGAGACGAGATCGGTGAAGACCAGAGCGCCTTCGGTCAGAAGACTTCGCCTCTCCCCCTTCTCCTTGTCGAGCAAGGGAGGGTTGCGGAAGATGACCCGCCGCTCGCCCGTGGAAGCACCGTCGTTGTCTACGAGGGTGAAAGGTAGGCCCATGAGGCTCTCGGCGAGCTCCTGCGGGTTGGCTATCGTGGCGCTCGTAAGGACGAAGCGGGGATCGCCGCCGTGCAACCTTGCCACCCGCCTCAGTCGCCTGAGGACGGCCGCCACGTGCGACCCGAAGACGCCGCGCAGGACGTGCGCCTCGTCGACGGCCACGATCTCGAGGTTTCGCAGGAAGTCGGCCCAGGCCTCGTGGTTGGGCAGGATGCCGATGTTCAGCATGTCAGGGTTGGTGAGTAGGATATTCGCCCTGCGCCTGATGTCCACGCGGAGGGCGTGCGGCGTGTCGCCGTCGTAGGTCGCAGGGTGGACCCCGCGTAGTCCGAAGGCCTTTATCTTGCCTAGCTGGTCCTGGGCCAGAGCCTTCGTCGGGTAGAGGAAGATAGCACGGCTCTTCGTCCGGCCCAGCGCGTTCTGGAAGGCCGGGATCTTGTAGCACAGCGATTTCCCGCTAGCTGTCGCCGTCGCCACGACGACGTTCTCGCCGGCCAGCACCCGCTCGTAAGCCTCGAGTTGGTGCGAGTACAACCTGGAGGCGCCCATCTCATGCAGGGCTTCGGAGAGCTCGGGCTGGAGGTCTGGGAGCTTTACGAGGGTCGCCTCACGCGGTGGGAGACTCGCAACAGTGTCCCCGAGTGACTCGACCGCGCGGCGGCTCATCGTAGTCAGGGAGCCTTGGACCCGCGCCTTCGTCTTAGATCTCACGCCTGGCGGCGAAGGCCCGCCCGAGGGTCACTTCGTCGGCGTACTCCAGGTCGCCGCCGACGGGGAGGCCGCTCGCGAGCGCCGTGACCCTGACAGGCAGGTCCTTCACCTCCTGCGCGATAAACAGCGCGGTCGCCTCGCCCGTGGTGTTCGGGTTGGTCGCGATGACCAGCTCTGTGGTGCCTTCATTTCGGACCCGCTCCAGGAGCTCGGCTATCCGCAGGTCCTCGGGCTCGACCCCGTCCAACGGAGACAGGGCCCCGCCGAGGACGTGGTAGAGGCCGCGGTACTCATTGGTCCGTTCTACAGGGCCGATGTCGTAGGGGTCTTCCACGACGCAGATCACGGTCCCGTCCCGACGGGCATCACGGCAGATCTCACACTCATCGGCCTCGGTCAGGTTGAAGCAGCGTCTGCACGGTTTGATCTTCTCCTTGACCTCCTGCAGCGCCTCGGCGAGCCCTATGGCGTCCTCTTTCTTGCCCCTGATGACGTGGAAGGCGATGCGCTGGGCGCTCCTCGGTCCGATGGAGGGTAGCTTGGAGAGCTCTGTTATGAGTCTCTCTACAGGTCTTGCGTAGGTCGCCAAAGAATCCTTACAGACCCGGAAGGTTCAGGCCGAGGTCCCCGAGGCCGCCAGTGATCCCACCAAGCTTCTTGTTGGCAAGCTCCTGGGAACTCGTCATCGCCTCGTTGACGGCCGCAAGTACCATGTCCTGCAACATCTCGACGTCTTCGGGATCTACGACCTCAGGGTCTATCTCGATGGAGACGAGCTCCATACCACCGGTCATCGTCGCCTTCACGGCCCCACCGCCGGCGCTCGCAGTAACCGTCTCGTTCGCGAGCTCCTCCTGAGCCTGCTGCATCTGCTGCTGCATCTGCTGAACTTGCTGCATCATTTTGTTGACGTTCTGTCGGGGTGACAAACTAAGTTCTCCTCTCCGAATGCGCCCCGGACTCTAAGGCTCTTGTCTGGCAGTGCGTCCACACGAAGTCCGAGCATAGAGTATACCGTTCGACGCTCCTCAGGTCCCAGGCTGTCCAGCGCCTCTGGAGCGCGTGTTGTGTAGGACTGGAGGAGCAGTTCCTTGTCCCGCTCGAGGGCCTAGAGGCGCTCGTGCCAACTTGAGTTCTGCTCCTAGTTGGCTGCGGCCAAGCCTCCTCATCTGTTGAGAAGCAGCAGAAGAGAGAAAGCCTAGAGCGAGTAGAGAAGGAAGTCCCACAAAATGAGCAATCTCCTTATGTACCCGCCTACGCCATAACGATGGAACAAGAGTGCACGGACACGGGCATCGTGGGCAAGTGCTACAGCGTCTCGACTGAGGCCACCTCGGGAGAGGACCTCGAAGTTATCACCTCCGACATCTGGCTCAAGAACCCTGAGTATCTCGCCATCCTGGTGACCTTCTATCCTAACAAGCCA
>DASQWQ010000192.1:0-4223 GCA_035640175.1 Rubrobacter sp.
TGCCCTCGCCAGAAGCGTTGTCCTGGACGGTGGGCTGAGCACCGCAAGAGCATAGAATGGCAACGATCAACCCCACCCAAAGCACCCTTCTCAACGATGCGCTCCTAAAGACCTACGCTGCCGAGTAATCTTATGATATCCGACGGGGAAACAGACAAGGGGAATAATGCCGCAATGATTTCGCGGACGCGAAGGCGCGTTGCCTGGTCAACTCCCGCCTAGGACTGCTGCACCAGGAATCTGCACTCCTTCTCTAAGCCGCCTCCAACGCCATTGAAGCCGCAGAGTTTCCTTCTCTCGGCCCGTTGTCCCTCACAAGGACCACGGGTTTTCAGGAAGGGTAGGATCTCCCTGCTCTTATCGGTGCCCGAGTTCGAAGTGGTCGGCGAGGCTAGAACGGGCGAGGAGGCGATCGTACGTGCCGCACAGATGCAGCCAGACGTGGTCTTGATGGGCCTGCAGATGCCTGAGGTAAATGGCATAGAGGCCACGCGAAGGATCCTGCAGGAGAGCCCGAGCATCCGCGTCTTGGTGGTAACGATCTTCGAGGATGACGACTCGGTGTTCATGGCTTTGAGGGCCGGGGGGCGGGTACGTTTTCAAGGACGCCGACGAGAAGGAGATGGTGCGCGCAGGACGCGTCCGAAGAGTTCGATCAGGTGCTCACCCTGCAGGAGGAGGTGGACCGGCTGCGCACCCTGGTGCAGGAGATCGCGCGGTGGCTGAACCACAACGGGCATCCAATGAAGGCCGGCCTGCTGCGCAAGGAGCTCGGCAAGGTCCGAGACTGACGAGGACCGTCCGTAGCCGGGGACTGCTCTCTCGAGGACTTTCGCGGCTCGAGAAATGGTGCCACCTATCCCGATTCGGCGCTTCTTCCCGACGGCGGAGGTGGAGCTGTGGCATCATTCGCTCCACCATGTGGAAAAGGCTTCTGGCTGGGATCTTCGGCCTCGTCGGTCTCGTAATGTGGAAAAGGTTTCTAGGCGAGGGCAGCGGAGTCCAAGGTATGACTCAAGATACCCTCTCCGAAGCGCTGCAGAAAACTTGAGTCAAGAGCGGTTCCATGAGCGGTCGAGAGTTCGAGCATTTTATGGCGGACCTGCTCCGTGCGGCGGGCTACAAGGTGGACGTCGGCGGCGGTGCCGGGTCAGAATACACGCGGAAGATATCCGGTCGCTTCTCAGCTTTCGAGCATCCCCTTTTAATAAGCCGATTCGGGAGAGCCGACTAGCGGACTCGAACCGCTTTCCTGCTCACTACGAGTGATAATTCATACGTTGCAGGGGTTTGCAAGACTGTGCAAACCCCGTATAGATAAGCCGGTTTCTCTTCCCTGGCTTGCCAGGTGTTGCACCTTATTGCGTTCCCAGTGGTGTCAAAGTGGTGTTACTGGCCCGGCGATTACGAGTTGCCAGTTCCTTTGCAAAACCAGGTTAGCGATTAGGATATTTGCGGCTCGCTCAATGCGCGGGCAGGGATACGATCTTTAGCGGGCGACATGAGTCATGCTTAGGCTACCACAAGCGCCAGACGTCCTAGCTGCCCGAGTTGCGCACCGTGCTGGAAGCTTCCACCACGCGGTTGGCGAGGGTAAGCTGCGCGCCGCACCCGCCACACATGAAGCTCCTTGGGCGGCCGTCAGCGCTCGGCTCATACCAGTCCCGCTCGCGCTCCAGGAAGAGGATAATCTTCCCCGCACCCGCCGCACGCGAGCGCCAGACGTCCACATACCTCTACCCTGGTTATGCGCATATCCTTCCTCTCTGGTGTATTCGCCCCGTCCCCCAAGCCTAACCCCGCCCGGTGTGTCTGGGCAAGGTCAAGCGGCTTAAGGTAGAGGATGGTTGAGAGCCAAGCGAAGCTGAGATCGAGGTTGACGGACCGTACGGTAGAGGGTGAGGTTTGGGCCGCCCTACCCCAACCGTTAGCTAGGCTGCGGTAGGGCCGATGAAATGCTGGTACCACGCGAGCAGGGCTTCTTGGTCCTCCTCGCGCTCTCCCTCGGCCTGGAGAGCTCTTGATTCCACTGCCTCCTCGGGGCTAAGGCACCCCGAGGCCACCGCGAGAAAGGTCTCGGCGTCACCTATGACGACGAGGTCAGGATCCGGGGCCGAGCCTTGTCTGACCTCCACTCTCTCCCCTGCCTCGCTGTCTCTAACCCGCACGTGGAACGCCTCGCCGTCGATACGGAACTCGTAGGTACCGGGACGGCCGCCCGCAGCCCCGTGTCCGAGGGCCGATCGCATTGCTACAGCGGCCCAGCCCGCCCTCAGGTCGTCCTCTTCACGCGGGGCGTCCAAGAGCCTCGCCCCCCACCGCGAGAGGGCCACGATCACCGGCTCGAGCGAGCCCCCAAGCTCCGTTAGCTCGTAGACGCTCGACCCCGCGGGCGGCGGCAAGGTGGCGCGCCGGACGATCCCCTCCCCCTCAAGCGTCTTGAGCCTGTTTGTGAGGAGGTTGGTTCCGATCCCCGGCAGCCCCTCCAGAAGATCCTTGAACCGCTTGGGCCCCGTGGAGAGCTCGCGCACCAAAAGGAGCGTCCAGCGCTCCCCAACCACGTCGAGCGCCCTGGCCACCGTACAGTACTGGCCGTAGCTCCTCTTCTCGCCCATCTTCAGCCCGTCCTTCTTCCAGATTTCGTTACCACTTTTTGCTGTATATACTTGACAATTATATAGTAGATAGTGTATATTAGCACTGTGCCTAATACAAGAGAACGATCCAGAGAAATCTCTAGGGAAAGAGAAGCTGATATGCCCGCAAAGACGGTGACGAATACCAAGCCTTTAATGACGCGCGCTTCGGAGCAACCCTCCGAGACCCCTGATCTGCTTCCCGGCTACTTCGCCCACATCGACAAGGGCAAGCTGCTCACGCACGCCGAGGAGATAGACCTCTCCAAGAGGGCCAAGTCCGGAGACAAGGGTGCCAGGCAGAGGCTCATCGAGAAGAACCTCAGGCTCGTTGTAAGCGTAGCCAAGAAGTACCGTGGGATGGGGCTGCCTTTCGAGGACCTCATCCAGGAGGGCAACATAGGTCTGATGAAGGCCGTCGAGAAGTTCGATCCCGACCGTGGCTGGAGGTTCTCCACGTACGCCACCTGGTGGGTCAGGCAGGCGGTGCAGCGCGCGGTTGCCGACAAGGGCCGCACCATAAGGGTGCCCGTGCACAGGGGCGACAAGCTTCGCAAGATGGCCCGCGCCTACAACGAGCTCTCCTCCGAGATGGAGCGCGAGCCCGCCGACGAGGATGTGGCCGGGCGGCTCGGCTGGTCGGTAGAGGACGTTCGCGACCTGAAGGTCTCGCTGTGGGACGCGTCGAGCCTCAACGAGCCTCTTAGCTCTGACGCCGACGCCACGGAGATCGGAGAGCTCATAGAGGACGAGCGCGCCTCGGAGGTTGCGGGCACGATCATCGGGGAGATGGAGATGGACTGGCTGGCTGAGGTCGTCGAGAAGCTACCCGAGCGCCATCGTTATGTCCTCATCAAGCGCTACGGCCTGGGCGACCAGGAGACGGCGACCCTCGCCCAGCTAAGCGAAGAGCTCGGAATCTCCCGTGAGCGAGTCAGGCAGTTGCAGCGCGAGGCCGAGCGCATGCTAGCCGGCGGCGAGTACGGTCGCGCCGCTATTGGCGCGGCCGCTTAGGAGAAAGTACACCGCGAGCGCGATGGACACTGTGCCGAAGGCAGGCCCGTTAAGCAAAAGTAGGAAGAACTCTTGGAAGCGAGACCGATTGAAGAGGCGATCGCGGACGTGATTGCAAGGTCATGTGACGAAGCTGGGTTTCACGACCCTGTGAACTCAACAGCGACCAGCCGACGGCGCACCGGCCTTCGAGGAGCCCGAACCTCTGTGGGGAACTGGTCGGAGCCTTAGCCATCGAAGTTTCGACAGAAACACCAGGAGGGTAAGCCGAACTAGAAAGAGAGTCGGGATCGAGAACGCTGACGAGAGGCAAACATTGGACCATAGAGACTTCAGGATACTCGGCCTCGCCGGCAGCCTCCGGTGAGCCTCCGTCCACCGTGGCATCGTGAGGGCGGCGCACGAGGTGGCGCCGGAGCGGATGAGTTGCGGGAGTTTCGACCTTGCCCGCATACCATACCCATAGAGGGCATCTAGTAGGCGTGTCACGCGCGAGCAGGATTGTAGAGCAGCTATGCCTCTATTGAGAGCAGTTGACCCAAATTTGGCCCTAACCCGGACGCAATACCACTA
>DASQWQ010000193.1:0-12673 GCA_035640175.1 Rubrobacter sp.
CCGAAAGTTTTGAGCAAAACTCGGTTTTCGGCCTCAACTACAGCCAGAATATCGGCGTCGACATCACGTATGACGCGACCCGTGTTGAGCACAGCGATCTCATCCACCGGGGCGGTCTTTAGCTCCGACCACCCGATCCAGTCTGCTTTTCCTTCTGCAACAACCTCTATGCCTCCACCCATTGGTCTACGAAGGAGGGAGCCCCTTATCTTGCGGATCAGCGCCAGAGGCCCCTCGTCAAAGCGATTGAGTCTTAGTTGCTCGACAAGTTCCACGATGCGTGTTTTGTGCTGGGGCTCGTACTCATCTTCCTCGAAGATACTGTTAAGCTCGGCGACAGCTTTGATCGTGCTCTGTGTGACAGTTGGATCGTCCTCGTTGAACGCCTTGGGCCGATCAAATAGATTCTCGACGTTGAATGCAGCTATCTTCATGGCTGACCCGCCTTTCGGTATGGAACCACGGCACTCCTATCGCGGCGGCCCGGTATGATTTTCGACTACGTGGATTGTATTTTCGTTACCTTATTCTCTCCATTGACTGGACTCGTGTGTCAGGTCCCCGTGAGGACTTGGGCCGAACGGAAGACCTCCCAATGCGACCAGTTGACGATGTCTGCACATCACATCATGGGCCATCGTAGCCCAAGCCGATGAATCCGCGATGAAAAACCGCTGGAATCAGTGGAACGAGGAGACGTATTTGGGCTTGAAACGGGAATTCAGGATGGGATCACCTCTGGCTCCACCTCCGCGAGCATCTCCGACAGCGTTGTCCCGAGCGCCCTCGCCAGCCTGTCGGCCTGAACGATGGTAGGCGACGCCTCCGCCCTCGCTATGGACCCTATATAGTTTGCGATGGCGTTGACCTATGTGGTGCCTCGCTCTTAGTATCGCAGCCCTCGGTTAGGTCACGGGGGACATACGCGCGAAGTCCTCATCGGTCAGGGCGTAGAGCTCTTGGTCGATCACGACACCCTCTTTGATCGCGCTCCGGCGCATCGTCCCCTCGGGGACGTAGCCGCACTTCTCCAACACGCGTATCGACGCGGAAGTGCTCGCGAAAGGAACGGCAAAGATACGCGTGAGGTGCAGCGCTTCGAACCCATATTCCGTCACAGCCCTTACGGCGACGGTGGTGATTCCTCTTCCCCAGAGATCTTCTCCGAGCCAGTAGCCGATCTCCGCCGACCGGCGCTCGATGTCGCTCCCTAGCTCGAGCCCGATGCCGCCGGTGGCCTCGCCACGCACCTCTATTGCGAAGTGCGTCTGCGGGTCCTGCTGTTCAGCGAAAGCGATCCACCATTCCGCGTCCGCACGGGTGTAGGGGTGTGGGAAGCCATCCCGCAGGCGTCGCCAGACCTTGTAATTGTCGGCGTGACGAACTAACGAGGGTTCATCGCCCTCCCTCCAAGGCCGAAGCACGCAGCAACCGCAGTCGAGTCTCACGTCCTAATCCTCGGGGGCGCCCGTCATAATATTCTGCTCGGCACCGAATAGGCTTTCACAGCTTCATGATGCCCGATAGTTCGTTTCCACTGCAAGGTGCTGTACGTAAGGGGCATCGTGAGGAAGATCGAGGGGCGCTTCCGGCTCGCCTTCGCCCACTGGGGCAGGGCGATGCCCCCAAGCACGTGAGGGAGAGAGGCGAGTACCAGGACTACTTCTCCTCCCTCTCGCGCTCCCGCGCCTCCAGTTCCTCGATTCGCTCGAGAACCTGACCCCTGAGCCCTTTTACGTCGATGTCTGACCTCAGTGGCTCCTCGTCCGCCCGCATCTCGAGCTCTGGCGCATGCAGCTAACAGTGCAGAGGACACGCTCCGCTCTGTGGTTCTCGCCGACTCCCTCTACACTGTAGGCGTATATAGCAGAGCCGAGCGTGCGGAGGTCGGGCGTGGAGCGCGAGGTTATGTGGACGCCGTGGGAGGAAGCGGGGCTAGAGCACCTGCGCCTCGTGGCCAGCGACGAGGGTGCCGTGGCGAACGGGTTGGTGATGGGCCTGGAAGCAACTCGCCCGTTCTGCATCGGCTACGAGGTACGCTGCGACGGGCACTGGCGGGTGCGGGAAGTACGGGCGGCTGCCCCGGACTTGGAGCGGCCGGTCCTCGAGTTGCTCGCCGATGGGGAGGGCCACTGGAAGAGAGGTGGCGGAGAACCCATACCCGAGCTCGATGGGTGCATCGACGTCGACATCTCGGCGACACCCTTCACCAACACCCTCCCTATCCGCAGGCTCGGGCTTGAGCCCGGTGAGTTCGCCGACGTTAATGTCGCCTACATCCGCGTTCCGGAGCTGCTGGTAGGAGCAGAGAGGCAGCGCTACGGTTGCCTGGAGGAGCAAGCGGACGGCGGGCTCTACCGCTTCGAGGCGCTGCCGAGCGGGTTCACCGCTGAGTTACCGGTCGACGCCGACGGGTTGGTGATCGATTATCCTGGGCTTTTCCGACGCCGGGGCCGAGTACGGGATCGTGTGGTACGGTAAGGATCGGCACCACAAGAACCGCGCGGGCACGCGCAAGAGCTCGCCCAGCCCGTGCAAAGAAAGGGTGGCGGTGCCCGTCCCCCACTCCGGGATCGACGCGGCGACTGTGGCCCGGGCGCGGGCGGCCATCTCAGACAACGTTCGCCCCGCTAAGACGGACGGCCGCCTGTGGTCCCTGACCGGGGGCGTCGCCTTCTGCGCCTGCGGGCGCAGGCTGGTAACCAAGCGGACCACCAGCGGGGGCCGCACCGGACGGCGCAAGGTGTACCATTACCTGGTCTGCTCGACCTACTCGGACTCCGGCGCGGCCACGTGCGAGCACACGAGGTGCCACCGGGCCGGGGAGACCGAGGAGCGGGTGGCCGAGTTCGTGCTCGGGCTGCTGCGTAACCCGGAGGTGCTACGCGAGGAGGCCGAACGTCAGGCAGAGGACGAGAGACGCAGGGTGCGCCGCGCCGACCGGGAAGCGGAGAGGCTTCCCGGCGTGCTGCGGGGCCTCGAGGATAAACGGGAGAGGCTGATGGACCTGGCCCTCGACGGCCCGTTCGGCCAGGACGAGATAGCGCGTCGGGCCGCCTCCCTTGAAGCCGACCGGAACGTCGTCGAGCGGGAATTGGATGCACTCGGCGAGGGCGCCTTGGAGGGGAGGCTACGGGAACTCGAGGAGTTGCCCGACCTGGTCGGCCGCCGGCGCGTCGTGCGTGACCACGCCACCGTCCCCGAAAAGCGCACGGCTGACAACCCGCTCGGCCTCTACCTCCTGACGCCCGACAGGGTTCGGCCCAAAACCGAAAAGGAGATCGAGGGCGAACGCCTCGCCGCCGAGAACGAGCGTTCCGCCCGGCTGCGCTGGGTCTACGAGGCCATCGGCCTCGCCGTGACCGCCCACAAAGACGGGACGCTGCTGCTGCGGTGGTCGTGCGGCACACGGAGTTTGCCAGTCGTCACGGGTTTCGAGAGCTCCGTGCTCCGGCGGATCTATGCACCCGATAACGAATAGAGTTTTCCCGACGGAGCGGATGGTGCTCCGCCAGATGGAGATGGACGACGTCGACGACCTTATGGGCATCTTCTCCGACCCGGTAGCGATGCGCTACTACCCGAACACCAAGAGCCGCCAGGAGGCGGAGGAGTGGGTGCGCAGGGTGCGAGAGAGTTATCGAGATAACGGCTTCGGCCTCTGGGCGGCAATCCTCAAAGACTCGGGCGAGTTCGCGGGACAGTGCGGCCTCACCGTGCAGGAGGTAGGAGACAAAAACGAGATCGAGATCGGCTACCTCTTCCTGCGGAGGTTCTGGGGCCGTGGTCTCGCGACAGAAGCGGCCAGGTCGGCAAGAGATCACGGCTTCAACATGCCAGGCTGCGAGCGCCTGGTCTCCCTCATAGACCCTGGCAACCTTGCCTCGCGCCGGGTCGCCGAAAAGTTCGGTCTCACGCAGGAGAAAGAGGTCGAGAAGTGGGGCAAGAGGATCTGCGTCTACGCGATACGCAAAGGAAGCTTGGCGACGAAGTGTGATCCTGCAGAGTAGAGACTTCTCGGCGTTCGAGCTTCGGGTGGCCGGCTTCCAGTTCCCCGACATCGAAAGCGACGAGTTCGAGGCCAATTGGCTGGTCGTAGAGGGCTTGGTCGCGCCGGCGGACGAGCGTGCCTGGAAGTTCAGGGACCCTGCCCTGCTGACCTGGGAAGTCGAGGGCCTTTGTAACTGGCTGGAAGCCGTGGCTTCGGGTCAGGATGTCGAGGAGAGCGCAGATTTCATGGAACCCAACCTGCGCTTCGAGGTCGCGGAGAGAGATCAAGACACCATTACCATACGGGTCTACTTCGAGCTGGAATCACGGCCGCCCTGGTTCTTCGCAGACGCCGCGGGCATGGACGATTTGTGGATAGATCTTCGCGTGGACGCCGACCATCTCCATGATGCTGCCGAAGGTTTGCGACACGATCTGACGAGGTTTCCACCACGCTCTCTGTGATCAGGCCGCTACTTCCGGCGCTCCCTCTCCTCGCGCCAGCGTTGCAGCCGAGCCTTGATCTCCGCCTCACCCCCGCTCTTCTTGGGCTCGTAGTAGACACGCCCTGCAAGCTCCTCCGGCAGATAGGTGTCGTTCATCCCCTCGGGCTCGTCATCGTGGGCGTAGCGGTAGCCTGAACCGTAGCCGTCCTCTTTCATGAGCCCCGTTACAGCGTTGCGGAGGTGAATAGGGACGCCTGGAGTGATGTCGTGGCGCACGTCCGCCAGGGCCGCATTTATGCCGGTGTAGGCGGCGTTGGATTTCGGGGCCGTGGCCAGGTAAGTCGTCGCCTGAGCGAGGGGAATTCGACCCTCCGGCATCCCGATGAGCCTGACCGCTTCTGCGGCTGAGACGGCGAGCGGCAAGCCGTGCGGATCTGCGTTGCCTATATCTTCTGAGGCCAGGATCACGAGTCGCCTGGCTACGAACACGGGGTCCTCTCCCGCCTCGAGCATCCTGGCCAAATAGTGCAACGCTGCATCTGGGTCCCCGCCGCGCACGCTCTTGATGAACGCGCTGATGACGTCGTAGTGCTCTTCACGCCCGTATCTGAGCGCCCTCTGCCCCACCGCCCGCTCCACATCCGCGACCTCGATCCGCTTGGTGCCCGCGGATGCGACCTCGAGGGCGTTGAGCATCCGCCGTCCGTCACCGCCGGCGAGCCGTAAGAGGTACTCGCGCGCTTCCTCGGAGACGCCTACACCAAGCTCCTCGACGCCTCTGCCGAGCAAGAGGCCGAGATCCTCCTCCGAGAGGGACCGCAGCCTGAGCACGCGCGAGCGGGAGAGTAGCGGGGCGGTCACCTCGAAGGACGGGTTCTCCGTAGTCGCCCCTATAAAGTCCACGAGGCCTTCTTCGAGGGCGGGGAGCAGGGCGTCCTGCTGGTTCTTGTTGAAGCGGTGGACCTCGTCCACGAAGACGAGCGTCCCTCGTCCCTCGTACTTGAGACGCTCACGGGCGCCGTCCAGGGCGGCCCGCAGATCCTTTACCCCGCTCGTCACGGCGCTCAGAGGCACGAACTCTTCTTCGACCGTGTTCGCCAGCACGCGGGCCAGGGTCGTCTTCCCTGTACCGGGCGGTCCCCAGAGGATGACCGAGCCGATCCTGCCCCGCTCCACGACCGAGCGTAGAGGGCCACCTTTCCCAGTCAGGTGCGGCTGGCCGACGACTTCATCGAGCGTGGCGGGGCGCAGCCGTTCGGCGAGCGGGGCGCGGCCGGCCAGGTTCTCCAGGCCTGATTGGTCGAAGAGATCCACACGGTTAGTATATTTCAGCTGGTCAGCATTTCAGCACGTCGCCTATTCCAGGCGACTTGCCAGCACTTCAGCCACTCAGCTTCTTGTTCTCGCTTGTAGGCGAATGCGCGATTCGTAGAGGTATCGACCCTCTGCAGATCACTTTAGCATGTAAAGACTAGGTTCATAACGCTTGCCGTAACGACTGGGAGACGGTAGTACTGTAGAGTAGCGTTGTGATGGAAGCGCCAAAGGAACACGGCCGGGGGGAGGGTGGAGTGCGCGTCGCCTTCAGGTTGTCCTGATCGCTCGCCGGTCTGTGTGTGGCCATGTTCGTAGCCAACTTCCCGCTGTTTGTTCTTGCTCGATCCGCGCAAAATCCCAGTAGCTGGGGTGCCGACCTCAGCGTAGGTAAATTCCTGGGAGGGGTGCTCTTCCTGGTCTTCCCGCTGGTGGGCGCCCTGATCGCCTCAAGACGTCCGCGCAACCCCATCGGTTGGATCCTCCGGGCGGACGGTTTGTGGTGGATGCTCACCGGTATGATGCACTACTACGGGCTCTACGGTGTGGCCAGCCCAGGCTCGGTCCCGTTCCCGGTGGGAGTCGCCGGGATAAACAATATCCTGTGGGTACCCGCCGTGGGCCTATTGGGGACTTATGTGTTCCTGCTGTTTCCCGACGGGAAGCTACCGTGCGGGAGGTGGCGCCCTCTGGCCTGGCTAGCCGGGGTGGTGATCGTGCTGCTCAGCCTCGGCGTCGGACTCGCCCCAGGCCGTTGCAGAATCTCGGGGGCACACGCAATCCGTTCGGGTTAGAGGAGCAACCGTGGGTGGAAACCGCGGGGTATTTCGTTCTGCCGCTGTTGCCCTTGTGCATGCTCGCCTCCGTCCTCAGCCTGGTAATGCGTTACCGGCGTTCGAGAGGTGAGGAGCGCCAGCAGATCAAGTGGATAGCCTTCGCCGCCTCGTTCGTTGGTCTGTTGTATTTGGTAGCCGTGGTTTGCGCCTTCATTATCCCCTCGGGAGCCTGGTTCCAGGCGGGCTCACCGTTATGGTTGGACCTCCTTGGGTATGCGGCGCTGATCAGCTTCACAGTAGTCCCTATCGCCGTAGCATTCGCCATCCTGCGCTACAGGCTCTACGACATAGACTGCATCATCAACCGCACCCTGGTCTACGGTTCACTGACCGCGGTGCTGGTTGCACTCTACGTCGGTGGTGTATTCGTCTTGCAGTACGTTTTCCGCGGGCTCACGGGAAGTGGGTCGCAACTGGCGATCGTGGCATCTACTCTCTTGATAGCAGCACTGTTCAACCCCCTGAGGCGTCGTGTTCAGAACTTCATCGATCACAGCTTCTATCGCCGCAAGTATGACGCCGCTAAAACGCTGGAAGCATTCTCCGCGAAGTTGCGCGACGAGACTGACATGGACGCTCTGAACTCCGAACTGCTCTCGACGGTGCGGGAGACGATGCAGCCAGAGCACGTCTCTCTGTGGCTGAGGGAGTCGGAACGCGGCGCCAAAGACACTGAGATTAGCCCATGAGGCTCTTCCGCATAGCGTGGGTGATGCCGGCAGTCGTGGTCCTCGGGCTGGACGCGGCGGGCATCCCTTACGCTTACGAATACTACGCGAGCGTGTGTACCCTCGACACGGAGACCTGCTTCGATGAGGGCTTGCTCACCGCGGAGGGCGCGCGGCTGCACCCTGACACCATACCGAAAAGTGGGCCAACGAACTAGAGCGGTTGCATAGCGTCTCCCTTGCCCGAAACGTCTCCGAGGTACGTACCCTACCAGCCGTGATGAGTGGGATCCCTACGAGTCTTTGCCGTAGCGTTCGTCGTGTTCACGGCGCTGGCGGTCCATGCGGCGTGCGGCTTCGAGGACGTCCTGCGGGTAGAGGCTGCGGAGGGCTCCTGTCTCGAGGACCTGGTCCACTGAGTGCTCGGGGATCATCAGCCACTCGGCCGCATGCGGCACCGGCAACGGTCTGTTGAAGGTGCGATAGAAAACCCAGACTACCCACCGTCCCGGGCGCGAACCGGACATGAAACTCAAGGGCGTACCTCCCACAGAATGTTGGATGGAGCCGTTGTTCTAGCGCGCCGACGAGGGTAGAGACCCGGGCTCCGTGTATGCGGTAGCCATCGCACGGTCGTGTCACCCCTGGGCATCGGGGGCGCCTTCTCCGGTACCAGTGACCCGACCTGCAACCTCGTGCATGAAACGCACCGTTTCTTGGAGGCCTGCCTCATCGCTCGTTTCCTCGTCTTGCCCCTCGCTCCGCCAAAGAGAGCTCTGCTGTATCAGCGGGGCCCATGGCGGCAAGTACGCTCGTGCCCACAACGGCGCCTGCTCTTTCGACGCTTGCCTGCCATGCGTATGCGTCTACAGCGCCCTGCACAGAGTGAGCACGGCGTAGGACTGCGCGCCGGGCGTGCGCATCTTGTATACCCACTCTTTCCATATTTCGGCCTGTTCTCGCACCGCCCCGACGAACTCAGACTGTGAGATCTCCGGGCTCAGTGTCTGGGGCGGCGGTCCGTAGAGGGTGACGCCGACGTTGCGGACCGTGTACCAGTTCATGAGCCAATCTTTTCTGGCCGCTTTGAGGTGGAACGGTTCGCCAGGGCTGACGACTGCGATCTGGCCTGTCTGAGTCCGGAAATCCCATAGCGCAGGGGCAGGCACGTAAGCTACTTCGATGCGATCTTTCCACGCAGGTAGGTCTTCGACAATGCGTGCTTGCATCCTGTCCAAACGGTCGAAAGTGTCGCCCTCGATATCGGTGTCGACGACCGCGAGCAAGTCGATGTCGCTCCTGTCTTTGTCGAAGTCCCCGGTAACCAGAGAGTCGTACACATACAAGCCGACCAGCGAATCGTTGGAGTTCAGCCGGATCTCGTCGGTCAAACGACCCAGCAGCGTTTCGATCTCGGTATCTCGTGTGACTGGCACGGTCAAAGTCTAGTCGACTCTCCCCCTCCCCTCCACCTCCCGCCGGAGGTGGCCGGGGTGCCCCGGGACCTCCTGGCGAGGTTTCGGCTCTGAAGTACAATGAGTGTCGTGAAAGAGGAGACCCTGGATTTCTACAAGCTGGTGGAGCGGGGGCTCGAAGGGTTGCCCCCCGAGCTTTTGAGGCTTCTCGACAACGTGGCGATCGTGGTCGACGACTGGCCCGACTACTCGACGCCGCTGGTGTCCGGAGGCTCGGGGGAGACACTCTACGGGTTGTATGAGGGTGTGCCTTTGACGGAGAGAGGTGCTGGATACTACGGGTTCTTGCCGGATAAGATCACGATCTACCGCGGTCCGCTGGAGCGGGATTTCGCCACACGTGCGTTGGAGGAGCAGGTCAGGATCACGGTGGTACACGAGATCGCGCACTACTTCGGCTTCGACGAGGAGCGCCTGGAGGAGTTGGGGTGGGGGTGAAATCGGGCCACGGCGGCAGCGTGAGCATCGAGCAGCGGATGGCCGCCCCTGCCGAGAAGGTCTCCGGCTACATCTCGGATTTCCGCAACGCCAGGGAATGGATGGTCGGCGTGGAGAGCGTCGAGCGGCTGGGTGAAGACTCCTACCGCCTCGCGCTGGAGAGTCCGATCGGCAAGATAGAACCTGGGGTGCGGATTGTGGAACAAGGCGCGCAGAGCATTAGCTGGGTATATACCTCCACTATCGAAGGCGGCGGCCGGATGGAGGTCTCACCCGACCACGGAGGCGGCTGCCTTGTCTCCTACACCGGCGAGTTCCACCTCAAGCGTAAGTTTTTCGACCGCGCCGCACGCCTGGTCGGCGCGGAAAGGTTCGCCCGTACCAATGGGGAGCGCTCCCTCTCGCGCCTGAAATGCCTGATGGAAGCCAGGCGCTACTAATGCCCGCCGGACTTCTCGAGATCCTCCTGATCTTCATCGTGTTCCTGGTACTCGGCCCACGCCGCATCGCAAATCTCTTCCGCTCCCTCGGCACAGGCGTCCACGACTTCATAGAGACCCTGGGCAAAGACAAGGAAGAACTCCCCGAGAACGACGACGAGCACGAGAAGAAGTAAAGCATTTCAGCATTTCAGCTTGTCAGCTTTCCGCGCTTGCGAGCCCTGGCTGACTAGCTGACAAGGCAGCAGAGCCGCCGTGCTGACATGCTGACAAGCGGAGGCTGCAGGCCGGAGCGTGCTGACTAGCTGACTGGCTAAATTCCTACAAACCCAATACGATCCTATCGCCGGGACCGACGCGGGCGTTTGGTGGTTTGCGGTCGACGCCGGAGAGGTCTTCACCGGCGCTCTTGAGGTATACGCGGGGCTCTTCGACGCCGGGACCGGGGTCTGAGACGTATGTCTGCCAGGTAACGCCCTGCCAGGTAAAGGTGAGGAGGGCGGGCGGCTCATCCCCTTCGTCTAACTCGACGTGTACTTCGGGTTGCCCCATGGTTCTGGAGAGGGAGTTCATCGAGTTTCGTTGCCCGGATTCGTTGAACAGATCTATCCCAGCCCGCAGCCGGTTCGCAGGATCGGCGAGGCGACCGTGCAGGTCACGCTCGGCCTCCAGATCTCCCCGTAGAACCTCGATGGTCGAGTGCAGGTTGGAGATCTCACCCTCCCTCTCCTCCAGGTCCCTCTCCAACCCATCGACGCGGCGGAGGGCGTCCTGGAGCGCGAGGTCCTTGCGCGAGGCAAGCTCCTCGGCCCGCTGACCTGCAGCCTCCATCTGCTCAGTCCGGCGCTCCAGCAAGTACTCGCGGTGCGAGATCTCCCCTTCCTTGCGTTCGATTTCGCGCTCCAGGCGCGCTATCTGGCGGCCTGAGCTCTCCCTGCGGCGCCTGCGGTCACGCGTCTCCTCCTCGAGGTTCCTGACGCGCTCCTTCAACCGGGCGCACGCGCGCTCCAGGGCCTCGATATGCTCCTCCCCTGCCTCTTTCGAGGCCCGGGCCTCGTCCGCCGCGAGGCGGGAGGCTGTGATCTCCTCGTAGAGCTCCCTGATGTGGTTGTCCTTTATGCCGAGCCGGGCCATCAACTCCTCTGGGTCCGGGATCTCCCTGCGAGGGATCTCGGTGGTACCGGAGACCTCTTCCTCATCCGGCCGAAGCTCGTCGCCGGTCTCGTACCCGTCCTGGCCTTTCACGCTCCCTACCCCTCCTCCTTCGGAGCCTCCGGCCGCTCACTCTTGACAGACTTGCTTGCTTCGCGGGCGGCGCGACGTTCCGCCTTTATCTTCTCCCGTTCCTCGTCCGACATCTTCTTCGGCTTCTCACCGCCTTCCTCCGCCTCGGCATCTTTACCATCCCTTTCTGGTTCCTCTGGAGGCTTGGGCAGGCCTGTGATCTCGCTGACCTTCGCCAGGATCTCTCCTGGTTCTGGCCTCTCGCCGACCCAGGCGTAAGCGACTTTATGGTCTGGCCCTACGACGAAGACGGCCTGACGAGCGTAGTCGCCCTGATTTCGATCCTTCTCAAATAAACCCCACTGGCGGCTCGTAACCCTGGCGTAGTCGTAGAGCACGTAAGACTTCAGCCCCGATGCCCGGGCGAAATTGCGCGCCTCGGTAGGCTCGGCGACCCCGATGGCGACCACTGAGCCGGAGGCGAGGTTGATCTCCTCCTCTTTTGCGGCAAGCGCCTTGAAGTATTCGACGTCCTCTTCGTCTCCCGGCCTGTAGAAGGCGACCACGACCGGCCCCCCTACGGTTCTCATGCTCAACCTGAGCTGGCCTCCCTGCGCGCTGGGCAGGTTGAACTCGGGGGCCTCGGCTCCGACCTCGGGCACCGGCTCGGTCTTCGCGCGTGTAAACATGCGGTCCTCCTCGCGAGTATGAAGAATCGTACACCCGCATACTACAGCCTGTGGAGGCTCTTGGCGCGCATCATATGCAGGCTGTGGCCGTTCCCCGCGGCCCGACACGATGAACGTCTGACAGACGCCGATGGAGCTCGACCATCGCTGCGGGTCTGGAACGCGACTCTGTGATAACTTCCGCTATGCGAGCATGGAGACGCTCACTCGACAGGGGCTAAAAGGAGCGCTATGAAGATCATCATGACCCACGGGTACATGCTCTCCGGCACGGGGAGTAACATCTACGTCCAGAACCTGTGTCGCGCTCTGGTCAGCAAGGGGCACGACCTGCACCTGCTCTGCCAGGAGCCGGACCCGCTCTACTACGACTTCGTCGGTAAGAGCGCGAAGGTGAACGCACAGGGGGTCGAAGATCTGGGCGAACAGGAGACGACCTACCAGGGGCTCTGCGTCGTCTACCGGCCTGAAATCGGGGACCTTCTACCAGTCTACGTCTACGACGACTACCCGGGATGGCGCGTGAAGACCTTCCTGGACCTGACGCAGCAGGAACTGGACAATTACCTCAGGCGCAACGTCGAGGCCCTGAAGGCCGTGCTCGGGGTGTCTGGCGCAGAAGCAGTGATCACCAACCATTCAGTGCCCGGGCCGCTGGTCGCACGTCGCGCACTGGAAGGCAATGACCTCCCTTACGTGAGCATCGTCCACGGAAGTTGCCTCCAGTACGTCTCCCGCAAGAGTGAGATGTACATGGGTCTCACCCGCGAGGGTCTGGAAGATGCGCGGGAGATCCTGGCCCTCTCCTCGCACAGCGCGGGCACGATAGCGGAGGACTTTCCCGACCTGGCAGACAGAACCCACTCCCTACCAGGCGGGGTCGACACCGACCTCTTCCACCCTGACGCTTTCGACCGCGGGGTCCTCGACCATCTCGAAGGCGGACCGGGCCGCGGCCAGGCGCAGCGGACGTCGTTGCGAGAAGCCCTGCGGAGTTCGGGCCACGCAGGGGAGCTGGCCATCGCGCTGCGAGCGGTCGCGGCCTCCTACGACGCCCGCTCGCACGACAGGGACGCCGGCGAACGGCTCCGGGGTTTCCTCGACCGTGAGGGGTCGCTCCTGATCTACGTCGGAAAGCTGATCCACTCCAAGG
>DASQWQ010000194.1:0-3692 GCA_035640175.1 Rubrobacter sp.
GTGCCGCTCGTGCCAAGCCCGGCGACGAAGTGCGTGACCTCGCCGTTCGTCTGCTTCCAGATCTCAGGCGCCGTCGATTCGTAGTGCGAGCGCGGGTTGGCGGGGTTGGAGTACTGGTCGGGATAGAAGTAGCGATCGGAGTCCTCGGCGTAGAGCCTCCGCGCCTCACGGATGGCACCGTCGGAGCCCTCGCCAGGGTCGGTCAGGAGGAGGTCCACGCCGTAAGCGCGCAGGATCTTCTTTCGCTCCTCGCTGGCGTTCTTCGGCATACAGAGCTTCACCCTGTAGCCGAGCGCGGCGCCGATCCAAGCGTACGCTATCCCCGTGTTTCCGCTCGTCGCGTCGAGGATAGTCTTCTCAGGCGTCAGAGTGCCCGTTTTCTCACCGTCCCTGATCATCCACAGGGCAGGCCGGTCTTTGACCGATCCGCCGGGCGTGTACCACTCGGCCTTGCCGAGGATGTCGACGCCAGGGACATCGGCGGAGATGCTAGGCAACTCCAAGAGTGGTGTGCCGCCGACAAGCTCCGTCACGTTCGTCCCCGCCCGCTCATTAATCCGAGTAATCATGTCGGGATTGATTATACAAGGTGGAGGTTCAACGTCCAGAGAAGCGAGGTGAGATACCTGACCAACGTAAAAGCCGAGAGGCGAAATAGGAGCCTCCCGACCATGGTTGGTGCGTTGCAAAGGATTATACCTGAATCTCGTGTAGCGATTCTACAGCGAGAGCCGTGATTATCCCAACGTCTGCAAAATCTCCGGCAGGGCTCGGCGACGGCAGGTGAAGATCGGGGTATCCAGCTCGGTATAGGAGCTTGCTTCGCTCTCCCTGAGCTCCATCATCAGGTCCTGGAACTTCTCGGGGGATTCGGCTTCGAAGGAGAGGATGAACTCGTAGTCGTCTATCCCGAAGCAGTAGCCCGTGTTGTTCTTTACGGGATAATGTCTGCGTCCTATCTGCATGTGCTCGTTCATCATGCGCTGGCGCTCCTCGATGGGCAACCCGTACCAGGCCCGCGTCTTGACAAATGGATAGACGAAGAGGTACTCGCCTTCTCCTGGGACGATGTACGTGCGGTTCTCGAAGCCTGGAGTGTGCTCGCCGACGTAGATGGAGCGCCTGCTGAGGGCGAAGTACGAGTAGGAGACGCGCAGGTACTTCCCAAGGCCCGTCTTCAGGAGGGCGCCGGTCATGTTCTCGAAGGCGTCGAGGTCATAACCGATCCTCCACAGCATGAAGTCTGCGTCTGCACGTAGGCCCATGAGCGAGAAAGTGCGCAAGAGCATCTCGCCAGAGTGCGTTTCCGCGGCTTTGAGGAACTCATGCTTTCCCCGCTCGCGCTCCCCGTCAGGGAGGCGTCGCCAGACGGGATCCAACTTGAAGAATACGTAGTTTATGTATTGGGCCGGAAGCTTCTCTTCCCTGGTCTGTTGTTGGCGGGTGTGGGTTTCGGTCATGTCGCTCCTCCCTTCGGTCGTGGCTAGCTAATCAGCATTTCAGCACTTCAGCTTGTCAGCTTTTTTTCTCTGCTGACTGGCTGACCGGCTGACTAGCTGACTGGCTGATACCGAAGTCGTTCTCGTACAGTTCGGATACCCGCGAGAGTTCCTCAGGGGAGAGGTCCGGTGCCTCCGACGTCGCGGCGAACTCCTCTATCTGCTCCTTGCCGTAGATGTTCGGAAGGGTGGAGACTACTTCGGGGGCGGCGAGGATGAACTTGAGAGCGGCCTGGCCGAGGGTACGCTCGCCGGATTCGGTGAGGAAGGAGAGTCGCTCCACCTTTTTGAGGCCCGTCGTGAGCCACTCTTTCGGGCGGTGGCGGCGATGGTCGTTTTTGGCGAAGGTCGTGTTTTCGTCGTAGTGGCCTTCGAGCATCCCTGAGGAGTGGGGGACGCGCACGATCAGGGACGTGCCCGTCTGGCGAGCCGTCTCGATCAGGCCTCGGCCAGGGTCCTGTTCGAGGAGGTTGTAGATCATCTGCACGCCTTCGACCTTGCGCTCGCGCATCGCCCTTACGCCTTCTTCGAGCCACCCTATTTTGGGCCCGAGGGCGATGCCGTAGGCCCTGATCTTGCCCTCGCTCTGGAACTCTTCCATCAGGGCGAAGAGCCCGTCGTCCTCGACGGCGTCCATCTTGGTGTTGTGTAGCTGGAGGAAGTCTATGTATTCCGTGTCGAGCCTCTTGAGGCTCTGCTCCAGGGCGAAGCGGATAAACTCTTCTGACCAGTCCTGCGGGCGCTCCTGCTGGCCGCGCCGGGCTGTATGGTTGTAGAAGTCGTAGCCGATCTTGGTCGAGATCACCACCTCGTCGCGCACGTGCCCGAAAGCATCTGCGAGGAGCCTCTCTCCTTTACCCGAGCCGTACGTGTCCGCGGTGTCGAAGTAGTTGATGCCCCGTTCGCGGGCCTCATTAAGGAGTCTTACGGACCTCTCGTCGTCCACCTCTCCCCACCAGCCAGTTGAGACCGTCCACACTCCGAAGCCGACCTCGGAGACCGCTATATCAGTGCCGCCCAGCGTGCGATATCTCATCTTCCGCTCCCTGTTCGTGTTCGGACCTTCGATCAGCCTCCATTGATTTACTATATTCTAGCGTCGGACGCTGTTGATTTCCTATCAATCTGCGAGCGGGTCTATAATCGCGCGATGCTGGAGAAGGCTCTGGATCTCGCGCCGTGATCGCCCGCTACGCGGGCGGGGAGAGCGGGGCGCGAACTGCAGCCCGCGCCGGTTCTGTGGTGATCGTGGTCGACGCCTTCAGGGCGAGCACGACCATAGCCGTACTCGTCTCGAAGGGTGCTAGGGTGGTGCCCGTCGCTTCCGTCGAAGAGGCCTCGTCCGCCGAGACGGACTTCCGCATCGGGGAGCGGGGCAGCGCGAAGGTGGCCGGCTTCGACTTCGGCAACTCGCCTACGGAGATCCTGGGTTCAGAGGTGCCGCCCGGCTCCACACTCGCCCTCTCGACCACGAACGGGACCCGCGTCGTGAAGGCCGCCCGCGGTGCGAGGGCCATCCTGGCCGGTGCCTTCGTCAACGCCGGCATCCTTGCCGAGGAGCTGGCCAGCGAGACCTACGACGGCGCGGAGGTGGTGGTGGTCGGGTGCGGTTGGGAGGGTCGCCGCGCCTCCGAGGACGAGGCTGCGGCGGGAGCCATCCTCCACCGGCTGCGGTCTCGTGGTGCGGAACTGGATGGGCGGGCAAAGCGTGTCGTAGAAGGTTATCTATCTCGCTCCGTGAGGGAGCTGCGGAACAACAGTGCGGCACGGAGGCTGAAACGTCTCGGGTACGAGGGGGACATTGAGTTCTGCCTCGCCCAGGACACGGTGCCCGTCGTGCCGCGTCTCGTCGGCGATGCCTTCGTCGGATAGATTGCAGGGTCCTGGCGGCCCCGCCAATCTTCGGCCCGGGGGCCAACACAAAAAGCCGAGATTTCTTCTTGACAAGGGGATGACGCGCCATTACCCTGGAGTCAGCGAAGGCGGATCAAATGTTACAAGCTCCGTCGAATCCGCGACGGGAAGGAGGTGAGTAGACACGTGACTATGACTATCACCCACGAGAAGACCCGCGAGGTTACCCGCGAGGACGTGGACCGGGCCATAGACGTCATCGAGCGTCACCTCGAGAAGGAGGCCAGGACCCGCAACCTGCTGGACGAGCAGGCGATCATGCGCCCCAAGGACCTGTGC
>DASQWQ010000195.1:0-4355 GCA_035640175.1 Rubrobacter sp.
ACTGGCGCACGTCCTCCTCGAGGTCGGAGAACGACTCCATGGGGAAGTGCGGCTTTATGCCGACGTCTTCGTGGATCTGCTGCTTGAGCTCGTCGTCGGTAAAGGTCAACATTCCGCAATCGGTATGGTGAATCAAGATGATCTCGCGCGTATCGAGCAGGCGTTGGGATATCGCCAGGGACCGGATCTCGTCGTCCGTTATGACGCCACCGGCGTTGCGAATCACGTGCGCGTCGCCTTCCTCGAGGCCTAAGATCTTGTGCACGTCCAGGCGCGCATCCATGCAGGCGACCACGGCTACGCCTTTGGCTGGGGGCAGCGGGAGGTCCCCCTTCTCAAAGCTCTCGGCGTAGGCCTCGTTGTTCCTCAACAGATCGTCGGTTACGCTCATCGCTGCTTCCTCTTCCACACATCCAATATAACCTACCCTATTGGAGCATAGGTACGAAGTCGCGGCAACCGTACAATAGGACGTCTCTACACTACTATATTCGTCCGAAATGCAACTGTTGCCCGGCGCTGCGTCTCCGCCACGGTGGGAGAGGAGCTGGTGGCCGAGCTAATGAGTTGAGGAAGGACTTGCACGAACCGGAGTATCCTTCTGAGAAGGCTTACCTCTCGGCGCAGGACATGCTAAATTTGACACCGAGGAGTGACTAAAGGCACCCTTCGTGCTCTCTGCAGCGGAGCATCGACTCCACGAGGACGTCACGGACTAGTTCAATCGTGCCGAGCGGGCCGCTGACGGCAGGACGCGCACGGTCGGGTTCGCGCTGGCGACGAGAGCCCCGAGGGCAAGCTAACGGACGGCATCCTGGACCAGCTCGACAAGTTCGAGCGGGCGAAGATCGCCGGTTGCGCGAGGTCAGCTAGCATATTCTTCCCCAACTGCGTACCTACATGGCAGCTCTCCCACTTGTCCGCCGTGCTCGTGTACTGGCGAGCCACCCCCACAGACTTATTACCTTTCTTCGAGAAACTCGTCTCATCGACGATTAGTACCCGCTGATCTCGTCTTCGAGGTGCTCAACCACACAACCCCTGAGATCGTCGCGCACGAGGTCGGTGTCCCAGCGAGCTCTTGAGCCCTGCCTCGCCAAGCAGTCCGCTGAGGTAGCGATACGCTCGTGCCCTGACCTACGGGTCGGAGCAGTCGCGGCGGTAGCCGCAGTTCGGGCAGATCAGCTTGCAGTGGAGGCCGTACATCTTCGTGCTGCAGACCTCGCACTCCTCACCCGAAGGTTTCAGTCCCTCGGTGGTCTGCGCCTGCTGTGCACCCTCTTCGTCCATCTTCCGGAGTATACGGTTACGGTGCGTCCTTGACACCGGCGTCTCTAGCTGGAGTGTTGCCTGCTCTTCTGGGCCGAAGCGGTCTGGAGGATCTTGCCGATTCGGGCGGCGCTGAGCGTCTTTAGCGCGCTGTAGGAGAGGACCTTCTGCACCTGGCGCAGCGAGGCGCCCACCGCTCTCGTCAGAACCTGCAGCGTCGTCAGACTCTGCTGGAGCTCGGAGATCTGGATGGGGAGCTCCGCGGCGCGGGCGTCGAGGGCCGAGAGGCTGATCTCCAGCTCATCGGTCCGTGCGGAGAGGCGGGCGACCTCGTCCGTAACCTCGTCCTGGAAGGCCGCACGGGTGCGCCGAAACTTCAGGTACGCCCCGAGCGCGCGGAAGGCTGTGACTACAGAGACCAGGGCCCCCAAGAGGATCAGGATAAGTAGAATAGTGGACATATCCACGACTACCGTAACACGGTGCTGTCCGACTTTACAAACTTCGGGCCGGTGTTAGAATCTCGCCTACGACGCGGGGTGGAGCAGTCTGGTAGCTCGTCGGGCTCATAACCCGAAGGTCGCAGGTTCAAATCCTGCCCCCGCTACTTCACTGAGACCCCGCAACCACGGGGTTTTTTCTTAGGCGGACTCTCGTTTCGAAGTCCATGTGCGGGAGGGCTCGGGGTTTAGGATCGTGAACGCCGGGGTAGGCAGCCTGATAGGCGTCTACAATGCCTTGGGGAAGCTATGGGCCCGGCCTCGGCAGCAGACGTCCGAGGATACCTGCGTGGCATTCAGGTGCCACCTATCTGACCAATGAACGGAAAGGAATGAGTATGAGCGAAGGAAGCGGTAGCAGCCAGGGAAGTCCCCTCAAGAGCGAGATGGGCGTCACCACTGTAAGCAACGCGGTGGTCTCCCAAATCGCGGGCATCGCGGCGCAGGAAATAGAGAAGGTTCAGATGGGCGGTGGGGCCTCGGCTGCCGTCGGCGGGTTCCTACAGAGCGTGGCCGGCGGCGTCACTGGCGGCAGCACTAGCGGCGGCGGGAACTTCTCCAAGGGCGTGAGTGTAGAGGTCGGCGAGGAAGAGGCCGCCGTAGACCTGACGATGGCAATAGAGTACGGCCAGTCCATACCCCAGATAACAGAGTCCGCGCGCCGAAACGTGATCAACCGCGTGGAGAGCCTCGCTGGCCTGCATGTGACCGAGGTGAACATAACGGTCAACGACGTCCAGATGCCTGAAGAGCGGCCGATGCTACAAGAGCAAGAGCAGACGGAAGAGATGGCCAGGCGCCAGGAGCAGCGAGCCTGAGCTAGAGGACAACACCCACAGGATAGAAGACCGGGGCACCTCGCCCCGGTCTGTCCTTTTGCTTGCCCCGGCGGTTCTCTAAACTGTGTGTATGGGATCCGCGCTTTTCCCGGAAGCAGTGCAGCGGTCTGCGGAGCGTTACAGTATGGACCTTCGTCGCCCGCTTGCGCTGGTCTCCGGCGGGCCTGACTCGGTAGCGCTGCTGCGCGTGATAGTAGCCCTCGGCGGCGAACCAGTGGTACTGCACGTGGATCACGGTCTGCGCGGCGAGGAATCACGCGAAGACACGGAGTTCGTCCACGATCTCTGCAAGCAGCTGGATGTACACTGCGAGGTACGCCGGATCAGGCTCGACAGTGGCTCCAACCTCCAGGAGCGGGCGCGTGATGAGAGGTACAGACTCGCCGAGGAGGTGGCCGTCCGGCTGGGACTGCGGGTCGTTGCGACGGGCCACACCGCCGACGACGTGGCCGAGACCGTGCTCATGAACCTGGCACGGGGCACAGGCTTGCGCGGGCTCGCCGGCATCCCGCCTGTGCGGGGTAGGATCCAACGCCCCCTCATTGGGCGCACGCGCAGGGAGGTTCTGGATTACCTGAAAGAGCTGGACCAGCCTTATCGTACGGACCCCACGAACCTGACAGGCAAGTACGCCCGCAACCGCGTCCGTCTCGAAGTCCTGCCCGTCCTGGAGGAGTTGTATCCCGCGGCGGCTGGTAACATCGCGCGCGCCGCCTCCCTCGTTCGCGAGGACCTCGAAGTCTTAGAAGAGCTTGCCACCGGAACCGTGGAGAGGAGGGGAGAAGAGGTGGTCCTGACGCTCGACGGGCTCACGAGATTGCGGCCTGCGCACCGGCGCCAAGCCGTGCGCCTGGCATACACGACATTAGTCCCGGATACTGCGCCGCTCTCTTCGAATCTGATCGAAGCGGTGCTGGGACTCCTGCAGGGCGGTGAGGGAACACGGACGCTGGACCTGCCGGGTGGGGTAGTCGCCTCGGGCCGCTCCGGGGAGGAGCTCGCATTTTACAGAGGGCCGCGGTCGATGGTCTCGGGGCGCGAGGAGATCAGGGCCGGAGAGGCAGTGGTATTCGGGGGGTGGAGGATCTCGGCGCGAGAGGTCTCAGGCTACGATCCCGTGGATGCGGCACGCCCTGAGGTAGCTTACCTGGACGCGGGAAACGGGCCTTACCAAGTGCGGATGGCGCGGGAGGGGGATATTATCCGGCCGTTGGGCCTCGGTGGGACCAAGAAGGTCTTGAGGGCGATGATGGACAGGAAAGTACCGAGCGATCTCAGGCGCAGGACGCCCGTCGTTGTGGACGGGCGGGATGAGGTCGCCTGGATAGTGCTCGGTGAGCTCGGCGAGCGGCACAAGGTGGATGAGAGGACGAAGAATGTTTTCAGGCTGGAGGTGACAAGAATCTCGTGAGTATGTCCAGTATGATGCCTGACGTGAAAGAGGTACTCATAACCTCACGGGAGATCGAGGAGAAGGTGCGTGAGATCGGGGCGCGCATCACCGAGGATTACAGGGGCGAGAATCCGCTCCTGGTCGGTGTCTTGCGCGGCGCGGTCGTGGTGATGAGCGACCTCATGCGCAACATAGATTTGCAGTGCGAGCTGGATTTCATGGACATAAGCTCCTATGGCAGTGGCACCTCATCGAGCGGCGTCGTCCGCATCCTCAAGGACCTCGAAGAGGACATCACAGTCCGTCACGTCCTTATCGTGGAGGACATCATCGACACGGGTCTGACGCTCTCGT
>DASQWQ010000196.1:0-4911 GCA_035640175.1 Rubrobacter sp.
GGTCACTACCCAGCCCGCTTTTCGGTGGGCTGTTTCTATGCCAGAAAGAGAACCGCAAACCCTGCTCCCACCACCGCGCCGGCGAGCGTCTGGGACAGGGTGTGTGCCTTGAGGGTCACCCGCGACCAGAGTACGAGCGGCAGCACGAGGAGGAAGACGAAGCCTAGAGGGCCGAGCAGCAGGAGCCCGGCGGCAGCGACATGTCCGGCGACGGTGCAGTGGGCGCTCGCTTTCCAGAGCAGTGTGATCCCGGCGATCGCCACGCTCGCGAGACCCATCGAGAGGGTAAGCAAAGAGAGATCTTGTGGGGCATCGAACAGGACCAGGGCTGCGAGCAGAACCACGAAGGCTGCGAGCAGAAACAGGGCGGGCGTGAGACGTTCGGCGCGGGCAGAGATCCAGAAGTCCCCCACCCGGGAGCGCCGCCGCATAAGGAGCACGTACCCCGCAACGGCCGCCGCAGCAAGCAACTCCACCGCCAGGTAGAGGACGCCCCTGTAGGCACCGGCCTCCGCGAGGGCGACCAGGGCAAAGAGCGCCGTAAAGAGGACAAACGGGTTGAGTGCGTTCGTAAGGGCGTGGGCGAGTTCCTGAGGGCGGAGGGTCACGGTGGGTAGAATAGAGCGCTTGCAACCTCCGCGCACATCGACCATCCCTGACGAGAAGACCCTCGCGCTTTGGTCCGTGGCCCTGGGGCGAAGGGAGGAGCGAGACCTCCTGGAGTACGATACGCTCTCTAGGAAGCCACACCGGCGATGATAAGCCAGATCAGAACCGACGCGACGGGCACGAAGCCTACCACGGCTGTGACGACGGTGGTCAGGAAAGAGGTCCTGTAGACGCTCTGGATGCCTATTCCCATAAGGACTATCAGGGCGTAAGTGAAGGCGAAGGCGCCAAGTATGGGTATCCATGCGAGTACCAGGGCGGCCGCAGCGTAGGCCGCCATGCGGTAGACCTCCGTGAAGCCGGATATCTTCCCGACGAAGGTTCTTATGGAGAGAAGGTAGATTCCAGCTACCACGCCGACCCCGACAGGCGAAAGCAATGCGAAGAGGACGGCGTCGACCACTGCCGCCCGCAGGTCACCGGCGTCGAGGTCGCCGAAGAGAAGGTTGGTGGAGAGGGCGAGCGCGGCGCCGAGGATGCCAGAGACCGCGCCTACGAGTAGCACGAAGGCCGCAGGTTCCTTCACAGACCCTTCGACCTTGAAGTTCAGGTAGAAACTTCTCGGAGAGAAGAGGACAGTCCGTATCACTGCGACCGCACTAGCGAAGGGGCGCTGCAGGTCGAACTCGGGGGCCAGATCTTTTTGCATAGGCGGGATTATACAGACCGTCAGGACCGTGCTTGCGAAATCGCTCTCCGAAACATAGACTTAGGTCCCTCGAAGATGGTGGCGGAGAGATACCGTAGGCGATGTTCAAGCTCTACCTAACCTCGATACTGGTGGCTGAGGTAGTCGCCGTCGCGGCGCTCGCGTTCCTGACGCCGGGCGGGAGTCTCTGGTACCTCGTCCCCATAATTACGCTGACGCTCGTCGTGGCATTTATCGCCCGCCGCAGGTTCGGCGGTCCCACCTACGGCATACACCGTCTCTCCCCTCAGGCAATCGCCGGCTACAGGGCCCGTGACCCCGCCACCAACTCTCCCGAAGCGCTCTCCCGCGCCATAGTAGAGCGGGCCGAGGAGATCCAACACGCCCTCGAAGAGTCGCCCTCAGACGAGGTCAGAGTCGAGATGTGCACCCTAGGCTACAGGGCTTGCGCGAACGACATGATCACCCTGACCCACCTCATCAACGAGGCCCTCCCTACCGCCTCCTTCCTTAGACGCGTAAAGCTCCGCCGAAGCCGTAAGAAGGCGATCGACGCCCTCTCCGAAGCCAGGAGGGCACTACCGCCGGGCGCCCTGCGTACCGCCCCGCAGGAGAGACAATAGCATTTCAGTAAGTCAGCACGCTACGGCCTGCGGCCTTCGTTTGTCAGCACTTCAGCACTGCGACTCCCCCGCCAGTTGGCAAGTCAACCAAGGTTTTTGCGCAAGCGAGAAACTTACTAGCTGAAATGCTGAAAGCGTCCGACAGGGCACGTGCTGACAGGCCGAATTGCTGACAAGCCGCCTGGCGAAGCCGGGCGGCGTGCTGACTTGCTGACTGTGGCTATACCGCGAGTATCTCCCGCACTTCGGGCACCTCGCGTCGGATGAGGCTTTCGATAGCGTAGACGAAGTCGAGTTGCGAGAGCGGACATCCCTTGCAGGCCCCTAGCATCTGGATGCTGACGGAGCCGTTCTCCTCGTCGCAGGCTACGACCCTGGCGTCTCCCCCATCGGCCCGCAGCGCCGGACGAACCTTGTCCAGCGCGTCCTCTACCCTGCTGTGCATGTCCCGCTGTTGCATATCGATGCCGATTATATCCGGTTACAGGGACGGATTTCGTCCGGGACGATAGTAGAATGGGGCGCCGGACCCGTTTTAGGGAAGGACGTTTATGAACAAGGACGAAGGGCAGAACCTGCTGGTCATCGGGGCGCCAGAGCACGACGCCGACGCTTACCATCTCTCGGGGTTTCTCGCGCCCGACGCGGTAATCTGTCTTCGCGTGGCTGGCAAGAGGTACCTGGCCGTCTCTTCGCTGGAGTACGGGCGGGCCGCGAAGCAAGCTCCAGTGGACGAGCTACTCTCCCACGAGGAGTTGGGGATCATCGGCCTCGCCCGCGAGCTGAAGAGCGGCACCAGGGCCTACGGCGCAGCCGTGGCAAACCTCCTCGACGAGCTCGGCGCCTCGAACTCCCCGGTCGTCGTACCGGCTCACTTCGGTGTCGTCTACGCCGACGAGCTGCGCGCCCGCGGCATCACCCTCACGCCCGACGGCAAACTCTTCGACGGCCTGAGACGGGCCAAGACGGAGGAGGAGATCTCCAACATCGAGAGGACCCAGCGCGCCGTCGAGGGCGCCTGCGCTCACTGCGTCAGTATCCTAGATGAGGCTGAGTTCGGGGAAGACAAAGTCCTCAACTGGCGCGGCGAGACCCTTACGAGCGAGCTGCTGCGCGCCGAGATAGACGTTGAGCTCCTCAGGCGCGGCTGCGCCGCTGACGGTACGATCGTGGCCGGCGGGCCGCAGGCGGCAGACCCGCACGAGCGCGGCCACGGCCCCCTGAAGGCAGGAGAATCCATTATCGTCGACATCTTCCCCGTTGACCTCTCGACCCGCTACTACTCCGATATGACCCGCACGTTCGTCAAGGGCGAGCCCAACGAGGGGCTGCAGGAGATGTACGACGCCGTCTTGGAGAGCCAAAAGGCGGCCCTCTCCATGATAAGGGCAGGGGTAAACGGCAGGGACGTCCACAGTAAGGTCGCCGGTGTGTTGCACGAGGCTGGTTACAAGACCAACGTCCACGACCTGCAGGAGGGTAAGCCGCTCACGGAGGGCTTTTTTCACGGCACGGGTCATGGGGTTGGATTGGAGATCCACGAGTCCCCCAGCGTCTCGCTGGCCGACGAGGAGCTCATCCCCGGTGACGTTATCTCCGTCGAGCCTGGCGTCTACGACCCGAAAGTGGGCGGCGTCCGCATAGAAGACCTCGTAGTCGTCACCGAAGAAAGCTGCCGCAACCTGACGAAGTTCCCGAAGGAGTTTCGGATCAAACCGTAGTAACGTAGCGCGTAATCGTCTGCCTCACGGGTCGAGGGTCAACCCGCCGGGATGCTGGCGTGGACATCGATAAGATCTAAGGAGGAGATTTTATGGAGACCAGAACCGTTTCGGATGCCGTGGCGTTCTCTGAGGAGAAGATGAAGAAGAACGCCCTCTTCGACTCCCCGCATCTCTTCTACGACGCCTACTGTCTCCTCCCCGGCCAGTTCCAGAAGGTCCATGCCCATGAGGGCTCGGACAAGGTCTACTACGTCCTGCGGGGCGAGGGACGCTTCACCGTAGGCGAGGAGGAGCGGGATCTCGACGAGGGCAACGCCGTCATCGCCCGCGCCGGGGACCCCCACGGCGTCCGAAACGAGACACAGGAAAACCTGGTCATCCTCGTGACGATAGCCCCCCGCCCCTCCTGAGCCGTGGCCTCGAACGAGATGCCTCAGCCTCCCTACGTGCTCCTCTTCGAGGAGGTGGTCCCGGGCGCTAGGCCGCTCGCCATACTGGTGGACGACCGCGGCGCCGTGCCGCTCTTCGACTCCGAGGAGAAGGCCGGAGCGTTCGTGGCTTCTACAGACTTCGGGGCCGGACTCGAGCCGGTCGAGGTCTCGGGCGCCGGCCTCGTAAGGGCGCTAGAGTCCGTCGGGGACGATGTCGACCACGTCGCCATCAACCCGCCGCCGGCCGGTGAGGGTCCCATGAAGGTAAGGATGGGCAGCCTCGAGGAGCTCGTCAACGCCCTGCGGCAGAGCCAGGAGGACGACCTCTTCGGGCTAGGTGGGAGTCTCAGCTAGTCAGCATTTAAGCTATTCAGCAAGTCAGCACTCCAGCTTGTTGTTCTCGCTCGTAGCCGAATGGGCGATTCGCAGAACGTCAATACCTCTGCGAATCGCTCTAGCCAGTATCCTCGAAGTTCGTGGCTACCATAGGGGTATCTTTTCCGGGCCTACGCCTTGAGCCGTTCGAGGTGTTGCTTGCGGAACTTGGCCACCTTAGGCGCAATGATGACCTGGCAGTAAGGCTGGAACCCGTTGTTGCGGAAGTAATCCTGATGGTAGTCCTCGGCGATGTAGAACTCGTCGAAAGGTGCCACCTCGGTCACGATGGGGTTACTCCAGATATCCTCGGATTCGAGGTCGGAGATCACCGCTTCCGCGACGCGCCTCTGCTCATCGTCGTGGTAGAAGATCACAGACCGGTACTGCGTCCCCACGTCCGCGCCCTGGCGGTTGAGGGTCGTCGGGTCGTGAATGGT
>DASQWQ010000197.1:0-8454 GCA_035640175.1 Rubrobacter sp.
ACGTGCTGCTCCTCAGGCGCGCCTACGAGCTGTGGCGTGAGATCCAGGGCAAGGCCCGCGAGAAGCTCCTGCACATCACGGGCTCCGTAGATGCCGGACCCGAGGAGTCCTGGGTCTTCAGGGGCTCGTGGGAGTCCTGCAAGCTCCACGACCTACCGCACGAGGTATTGACCGGCGCGGAGCTGGGGCGACGCTACCCAGGCTACCACCTTCCCCCCGAACACCTCGCGCTCATCCAACCCGAGGGAGGTTTCCTCACGCCGGAGCGGTGCATCGTCTCCTACGTGATGGCGGCGCAGTCCCTGGGGGCCGAGATCCACGGCCACGAGCGAGTCCTTGAGTGGGTCCCGCTGGAGGGAGGGGTGCGCGTCCGCACCGACCGCGGCGCTTACGAGGCCGACAGGCTCGTGGTGACCGCCGGGGCCTGGAACGCCGATCTCCTCGACGTCCTCGGCGGGCTCGCCGTGCCAGAGAGGCAGGTCCTCGCCTGGCTGCAGCCGACCAGGCCGGATCTTTTCCGGCCCGACACCTTCCCTGTCTTCAACCTGCTCGTGGACGAGGGCCGCTTCTACGGCTTCCCTGTCTTCGGCGTGCCTGGGTTCAAGTTCGGCAAGTACTTCCACTTGGGCGAGACCAGCGGTGCTGACGAGATCGACCGCCAGCCCCACGACTACGACGAGCGGCTCCTCCGGAGCTTCGCCGAACGATACTTCCCTGACGGTTGCGGCCCCACTATGGACCTGCAGACCTGCATGTTCACCAACACCCCCGACCACCACTTCGTCATAGACTTGCACCCTGACTACCCGCAGGTCTCTATCGCCTCGCCCTGCTCCGGGCACGGCTTCAAGTTCGCCAGCGTCGTCGGCGAGATCATGGCCGACCTCGCCGAGAAAGGGTTTACCCGCCACGATATCGACCTCTTCCGCCTCGACCGGCTGAGGCAACGGGCACGGCCAGCCACCGGCCACCAGTCGAGCCAGCCTCTCAGCGACGGGCAACCAGCGGAGCAGTCCGACGGTCGTTCTCGCTCCTTCACCAGGATAGGAGACATAAGAACGTTCTGGTAGCCGCAGGCTAGCCCCTCGTCAACAGGACACCAGATCACGAGCCCGACAACGGCGCGGAGTCTCGAGGCGCTGGGTGGGTCGAGTCGAGATAAAGAAGGTGGTGTAGGATCTGCGCTTATGTGCGCCGTAGTTCGTAGGAGCCCCCTGGTACAGTCGGTCGACCGGGCCGTCTCCGTTATGGAGTTTTTGTCGCGTCGCGGGTGGTCGGGCGTGACCGAGGTCGCCAGGGAGCTTGATATTCACAAGTCCACCGCGTACCGGCTGCTCACGACGTTGAGAGACCGGGGGGTGGTCGAGCAGGACGCGGCGACCGAGAAGTACAGGCTTGGCTTCGGGCTGGTGCTGCTCGCGAGGGCGGTGAGCGCCGACCTCGACATCCTTCGCTGCGCCAGGCCGGTCTGCGAGCGTTTGAGCGAGCATACCAAAGAGACAGTCACCATCGCTGTCCTGGAAGGTGATGACGCCGTTGTCATCCACCAGAGCATCTCGCGGGCGTCAGCCCTCGGTGTCGACTGGACCGGACGTCACACGCCGTTGCACGCCACGGCCGCGGGGAAGATCTTTCTGGCGTACATGCCAGAAGGTCAACTACTTCGCATCCTGGAAGGACCGCTGGAGCGCTTTACCGAGAACACCATCGTTGACCCGGCGAGCCTGAAAGACCACACAGGTAAGGTTCGGGACGAAGGGTATGGCTATACCGTCGAGGAACTGGAGACGGGGTTGAACGCGGTCGGGGCGCCGATTCGCCGCGCCGACGGCGCGGTCGTTGGCGCGGCGAGCGTGTCGGGCCCGGCCTTCCGTTTGCCCCCCGATGCTCTGCCCGAGATCAGCGAACTATCCAAACGGGCCGCCACCGAGATCTCCCGGTGCCTGGGATTCCAGGGCTGAACCGAGCAGCGGAGGCTCTCGACTACCGGAAAGGGGACAACGTGAGTGGTTACGAAGATTTCGGGAGCAGCTTGCGGGATCTCCCGCGCCTGAGAAGCAGCCGCCGCAGACGGGCATCAAGCTGGGACCGCTCCGGTGGCAACAACGACCGGTTGCACGTGGAGCCCGGCGCGGCCGTGACGCTGGCCGAAATGAGCGGCTCCGGCTCCATAAATCACATCTGGATCACCGCCGCCAACGAGCACATGGACAGGACCCCGAACGCTATCGAGCCTGACTTCCTGCGCAGGTTGCTGCTCAGGATGTACTGGGATGGAGAGGAAGAGCCGAGCGTGCTCGTACCCCTCGGGGATTTCTTCGGCGTGGGCCTCGCCCGCACGACAAACTTCGTCTCGGCACCCTTGCAGATGAGCCCCGAGAATGGCAAGTCCTTCAACTGCTTTTTCCACATGCCTTTCGCCGAGGGCGCCAGGATAGAGGTCGTGAGCGAGCTGGAGCAAGAGAAGGTCCTCTTGTATTACTACGTGGATTACGAGGAGTTCGACACGCTCGAGGAGGGTTTCGGCCGCTTCCACGCCCAGTGGCGCAGGGAGAATCCCACGGACGGCGCCAGAGAAGAGGATCAGAGCAACGAGGAGTTCCTCTTCGGCGGCGTGAACGTCACGGGCCAAGGTAACTATACGATTCTAGAGGCCGAGGGGCGCGGCCACTACGTCGGCTGCGTGCTCAACGTCCACAACCTCCGCAAGACGAACCTGTGGAACTGGTATGGGGAGGGGGACGACATGATCTTTATAGATGGCGAAGAATGGCCGCCCTCCTTGCACGGGACAGGTACTGAAGACTATTTCAACACAGCCTGGTGCCCACAAAAGGAGTACTCCGCCCCCTACCACGGCATCACCCTCGGGGGCGGGGACAACTGGGGCGGTCACGTCAGCCTCTACCGATTACACGTGGAGGACCCTGTGACGTTCGAACGCTCCGTCCGCGTCACCATCGAGCACGGCCACGCCAACAAGCGCTCTGACGACTACTCATCGGTCGCCTACTGGTACCAGGCCGAACCGCACAGGTCCTTCTCCATCCTCCCTGTCGAACAGCGAGCGTCCCGGAATGCTATGCGCGCCTGGGAATGATCTCGCCTTCGTCGAAGCGCATCGGTTGGGGATCTTCGAGGATCTCCAGCCGATCGTTGTTCTCGATCTCGCCAAGCAGCGCCTCCGACACCCAGATTCTCCCGAGTTTTAGGGTGTTCTCTATGCGGACGAGCCTGGCTTCGGCGGGGTTGACGCCGGCGCACATGGTCAGGGCTGCGGCGACCGCCATCTCATCCGTTGGCATGACCATGGGCGTCTTTACCGGCGCCGGCGTGGTCGAGGTGAGGGCGTTCATGTAAGTGGAAGGACGGTCCACAGAGCCGGCGAGGCGCTCGGTAACGACGTCTGCCATGCCGAGGCCATTGGCGTTCCCGCCGGTCTCCTCTGTCAGGCCGAGGTAGACCATGCGTTCGACCGAAGGGCCGCCCGAGGCAGCGGTCGTCGGGTAGCGGCCTGTGACGTTGGGGTCTGCGCCGTCGCCCGAGATGTTCTTCCCGATCTCATCTACCACGAGAACGTCGATCTCGTCGAAGGGCAGCCGCGCGAGGTTGCGCTTCGCTTCTTTGAGGAGCGGCGCTTCGGCCTCCTCCAGCTCTCCAGCGGGGATCGCGACTAACTTGCATGGCTCTTCTTCTGCGTTCTCGACCGTGGCGAGGCCGAAGGCGACCTTGCCACTCTCGACGGCGACGCGGGCCGCCTCGGGGATAGTCTGGTGGATGTTCTCCCAGCCCGCAGAGTGTATGGAGTGGGCCCCCCGCTGCTTGCCCAGCCCGATGGCTAGCATCTTCGTCGGCCCGCTCTCCACGCTTCCCCTGAACGCGGTGTGGGGCTTGACCCTGTTGACCACGATGACCGAGTCGGCCTCGTAAGCGTTACGGTCCATGTAGACGGCTACACCCGAGGGTGTCTCCCCGAGCATCACACTCTCCATCGTCGCCCGCACGGCACACCCGACCTTCTCCTCGCTCACGCCGAGGTGTTCGAGCACCACCGCCTGGCCCTCCGCGGTAGAGGCTCCGTGACTACCCATCGCGGGGACCACGAAAGGCTCGGCGCCTGACTCCTTCAGGGCCTCGACCAGCGCCGCGACTACCTTCCCTATCCTGGCGACCCCCCTGCTCCCGACGCCTATGGCCACAGAGCCAGACGGTAGCTCTACTGAGCTCAGCGCCTCGCGGACGCCATCCCTGATGTTCGTGAGCGCCGGCGGAGAATCTATCCGCTGTCCGACGAGCGCGACGCTGGGGAGTTCGACCGCACGCAGGATCTCCTGTATCTCCTCGTAGACGGGGTTCTCTGTCTGCACTGCCTCACCTCCGTAGAGACCGCCTCTTCAACGGCGCTGGGCTTTCTAATCCGGTGGGCCGCCCCGTTCGAAACGGGGTAGACCGTCATCGACACCCTCCCAGGCGAGTTTGTCTTCCAGCCATATATGGCGTGTGGGAGGGAACTCGTCGGGGCGGTCCAGGCTCGCGGTAGTCACGTCGATGGAGTCGGGCTCCCCATCGTGCCTGTAGGTGAGCGACGTGCCGCAACTCTGGCAGAACGTCCTGCTCACCTCATCGGAAGAACGGTAGTCGGCCGGTTCACCGTGGACGAAGGAGAACTTCTTGGAGGGGAATGTAAGCCACGCGACCGACTGCGCGCCCGACGTCCTGCGGCACGAGACGCAGTGACAGACCGCAGACCCCATAGGCTCACCGGTCACCCTGTATCTCACCCTCCCGCAGAAACATCCACCCTCGCGGGGATCACCGTTCATCCCTTCTCCCTGTCCCTCTTGGTACCCGCGACCATTTTAGCAGCGCATCGCGGAGCCGGGTTGTTGGCGTTGCTATACTTCGCGTGGGAAGCAGCCCCAAGGTGGAAAGGTCGTGGATAATGAGGGTCGCCCTGTTCGTGCCGTGTTATGTCGACCAGATCAATCCCGAAGTCGGTGTTAGCGTGGTGCGCGTACTGAGGAGGCTTGGGGTAGATGTGATCTACCCCGAAGGCCAGACCTGCTGCGGGCAGCCTGCCTTCAACTCCGGATTTTTCGACGAGGCCCGCGCCGTAGGACGGCACTTCCTCGACGTCTTCGAGGGGGAGCGCTCTGACTACATAGTCTGCCCTTCCGGGTCGTGTACTACAATGGTCTCCCACTACTACCCTTTCATCTTCGAGGATCTACCGGTGGAGCGCGAGCGTTCCGAGGTTCTCGCAGGACGTGTGAGGGAGTTCTCGGACTTCGTGGTCAACGTGATGGGTGTGAAGGACTTTGGGGTTCACCGCGAGGGAAAGGCCGTCTTCCACTGCGGTTGCCACCAGCGTCGCGAGCTCGGCGTACTGGAGGAGCCGCGCGAGCTGCTGTCGAACGTCGAGGGACTCGACCTCCTGGATTGGGAGAACGAGGAGCTCTGTTGCGGGTTCGGGGGAACCTTCGCGGTAAAGATGCCCGATGTCTCCACGGCGATGGCGGACGAGAAGATAAAGGCGCTGGAGAAGAGCGGGGCCGACACCCTGATCTCGGGCGACTCGAGTTGCCTGATGCACCTCGAAGGACGCCTGAGGCGCACCGGACACGACACCCGCGTGCTCCACCTCGCACAGGCGCTTGATGCCGACAACGGAAAGGCTGGGTGAGAACGTGGAGACCGGGAAGCCGGCCCGCAAGCGCGAGACGGAGGACCATCGCCAGGAGGGTCTCAGTAGCAGGGTAGAGGGCTTCAACGACAGGGCCCGCGGGGCCGTCGCTGATGAGCAACTCCACGACTCCATAGAGCTCTTCACCCACAAGTCCGTGGCCGGGCGCAACGCCGTCTTGAACGCCCTGCCTGAGGCGCCTGAGCTCAGGGAGCGGGCCTACCGCATCAAGCAGGAGACGATGGCCAACCTCGACCGCTACCTGGAGCAGATGGCCGACGCCGTCGAGGAGCGCGGCGGCAACGTTTTCTTCGCCGCAGACGGTGAGGACGTGGTCCGCTACGTAGGGGACCTCGCGCGGCGCAAGGGCGCGAAGGTCATCACCAAATCCAAGAGCATGGCGACAGAGGAGATCGAACTGAACCGCCGGCTGGAGGAAGACTACGCCGGCCTCGAGATCGTCGAGACGGACCTTGGGGAGTGGATCGCGCAACTCGCCGGGGACACCCCCTCGCACATCGTCGGGCCCATCCTGCACATGAACCGCAGGCGCATAACGGAGGTGCTCTCGCGGACCGCGGGCGAAGAGCTGCCGCCGGACGTCGAGGCTCTCGGCTCCTTCGCCCGCAGGCGCCTGCGCGAGAAGTTCCTGACCGCGGACATCGGTATAACGGGGGCCAACTTCGGGGTCGCCGAGACGGGGACCGTCGCCACCGTAACCAACGAGGGCAACGCCAGGCTCGTAACAAGCGTCCCTCCCGTCCACGTCGTCGTGATGGGGATAGAGAAGCTCGTCCCGCGCTTTACCGACCTCTCGGTCTTCGTCAGGCTCCTGGCGCGCAGCAGCACGGGACAGAAGCTCACGGTGTACACCAACTTCATCACGGGACCCCGCGCCGAGGGAGAGCTCGACGGGGCCGAGGAGTACCACCTCATCCTCATGGACAATGGCCGCTCCAGGCTGCTGGGCACGGAGTTCGAGGAGGCCCTGTACTGCATCCGCTGCGGCGCCTGCCTGAATGTCTGCCCCGTCTACCGCCAGACAGGTGGCCACGCCTACGGCTCGACCTACTCGGGCCCGATAGGGGCCGTCATAACACCCCTCCTGAAGGGCCACGACGAGGCGAAGGACCTGCCCCACGCCTCGAGCCTTTGTGGGGCGTGTTGGGAGGCTTGTCCCGTCGGGATCCCACTGCACGACCTCCTGTTGAAGCTCCGCAACCAGCAGGTCGAGGAGGGGCTTGCCGGCAAGGCCCAGGAAATAGCCTTCAAGGGTTTCGAGAGCACGATGAAGAGGCCGGCTCTCTATAACATCTCCTCCAAAGCCGGCCGTCTGGCCCAGAAGCCTCTGCTTCGGGATGGCTCCGTGAGGCCCCTTCTTGGACCCCTGAGCGCCTGGACGGACTCCCGCGACCTGCCGCCACTGGCCGAGAAGTCCTTCCGCGAGTTGTGGAAGGAGGGGATCTAGGTGTCAGGCAGGGCCGAGTTCCTCGAGTCCATCCGCCACCGCACCCAGGCGGGACGCTACAAGCCGACCAATGCCCCCGACGTCGCCTGGACCAGGAGGGAGGAGTCCGGGGAGGATAGGCTGATAGAAGACCCACCAGCACGGTTTATCGAGGAGCTCGAAGCCCTCGGCGGCCACGGTAAGAGGGTCGAGAGCCTGGAGGAGGCCCGCGAGTACGTGCTCGATCTGGCCCGTGAGAGGGAAGCGAAGCTCCTACTCAGGTGGGACGTCGATGACCTCGAGGACCTTGGGGTTGACGAACCGCTGGGTGAGACCGGGGTCGAGGTCGCCGTGTGGCGGGACCTCGCTGACTTCAGGGAGATCGCCGGAAAGGCGGATATCGGGCTCTCCACAGCCGAGTGGGCGATCGCCGAGACCGGCACCCTGGTCCTGGAGGGCGGTCCGGGCAAGGGCCGCACCGTTACGCTACTGCCGCCGACCTACGTCGCCTTGATGCCTGTAGAGAGGATCTTGCGCACGGTGCCAGAGGCCATCGAGAAGTACGCCGGCGGCGAGGCTGGGGGGTTGCCCGCCAACGTGTGTTTCCACACGGGGCCGAGCCGGTCAGGGGACATAGAGATGTCGCTGTTCGTCGGGATGCACGGACCCGGCGATGTACACGTGGTGCTGGTGGACTGAAGGAAGACGAGGTTCCGATGATCTCTTGCGGCTCGAATGGGACAGCTGATTAGACTTCAACAGGGAGCTTTTCAGACTCATCTACCGCTGACGGGACAATCGAGAACTTCCGGCACGTGACTCATTTTCTCTGCTCAGGAGGGATTATATGGAGTGTGTTCACATAATAGCGAGCAATAGTCATTCAGAATCATAATCGATTGGTCGACTTCTCCCGCCGTTGAAAGGGACCCTGAGCGAGTCGGTGGAGCCTGGGTGATCCGCGCCACGCGCGTGCCCGTTGCCGCGCTGTTCGAGAACCTCGAGGACGGCGCGCAGGTTGACCAGTTCGTTGAGTGGTTTCCCGGCGTCTCGCTGGAGCAAGCTCGCACCGTGCTCGAACACGCGGCGCGAAGTGCGCTGGCATCTGCTTGAGTGCGCGCACTGTTTGACCAGGGTACGCTCGTTCCCTTGCGGGAATCGTTAGGCGAGCACGATGTCTCGACCGCATACGAGCGCGGTTGGTCAACGCTGAAGAATGGCGACCTGATCGACGCAGCCGAAAGAGAAGGGTTCGAGGTTCTTCTCACAACCGATTATTCACCAGAGTGTGTGGAAGGTGAATTCTCCGAAGTTTGCAGGCACG
>DASQWQ010000198.1:0-2408 GCA_035640175.1 Rubrobacter sp.
CTATCAGCATGCTTCGGCCTGCGGCCTTCGCTTGTCAGCTAGTCAGCACGCCGCCTATCGGCGGCTTGTCAGCATTTCAGCCAGTACCTGCCAGCGAAGCTCCCACATATGGCCAGACTCCGTGGCACACGATGCCGGGCCCTACTCGGAGAGAGCACCACCGGCGCAAGCCGCTCCCCAAAAAGCTGGCTAGCTGAAGTGCTGACATGCTCGTCATGCATAAGGCTCTTGGAGCCTTATGCACGACGCTCTCAGGCTGCGTAGATGGTCCCGCAGGTGCGCGAGACGCGGTCTTCCATGTCCACGCTGACCGCGTCGCCGCCCGGTCCGCAGTCAACGTAGTCCCTTTCGCCCTCCTTGGTCTCGAGGAAGTCATCCGCCTTACTGCCGAGCAATGCGTCGCGGCCCTGGCCGCCGTAGAGTTCGTCGTCGCCACCGCCGCCGGAGAGCCCGTCTTTGCCGGCGAGCCCCGCGTCCTACCTTCTCCCTCGAATGCCCGCAAGCCGGTCGCCCACGCCCGAGCCGCGTAGAGCGTCGTTGCCCGCGAGCGCGTCACCGACGGCTAGGGAGAGCAACCGTAGCCCGACCACCACTACAAGCGCTCCGGAGAGTCGCAAGCCTTTCCCCGCAGGCGGAGACTCCGTGCGGTACTGGAGAAGGACCCCCGCCGGGCGGGCCGGCTTCTTCAGGCTCATGTCACGCATTCTGTTCACGCCAGGCCGACGGCCGGCCTGTGCTAGCAGATGATCCATATACAAGGATTCTAGTGAACGGTGTGGGATCCATGGTTAGAGCTAGGAAACATCTGGCTTAAATCTTGGTTAAGCTCAGGATGGAACGAGTCGAGCTTCTCTCTGTCGCGGCGTCCTCTATAATGGCCCGAGCGTGTTTGGTGGGAAAAGTCTCGGGGGGGAGGAGGTGTCGGGATGGCGGAGAGGGAGTTCAGGCTTCCTGGCTCTCCCTACGAGGAGCTAGTCAACATCATCGTAGCGTACGGGACCCGCGACGAATCGGCGAGGGCCGGGGACGTGGGCAAGCTAGACTCGGTGCATCAGTCGAGCATCAGCCGCAACAACGCCTTCCTCACGGAGATCGGGGTTCTACAGGGAGAGAGCAAGAAGCAGATCACACGCCGCGGACGCTCTCTGGCCGTAGCGCTGGCGCGCAAGGATAAGCCCGAGGTCAGGAACAACTGGCGCGCGATAGTCGCGGCCAGCGAGTTCTTGCAGAACGTGGTCTCTGCCGTGAAGCTGCGAGAGGGGATGCTCTACCCCACCGTCCAGGCCTACATAGCGCACGCCGCGGTCCAGCCGCGCAACAAGCCCGTGATGAATGGTGCCGGCGCCATCATCGAGATACTGAAGGCCGCAGGTATGCTGAAAGAGGAGGCCGGAGAGCTGGTCGCCACCTTCGACGAGCGACCGAAAGACCTCGCCCCTGAGGACGGTTCACCCACGCAGATCTCTGAGACGAGAGAATCCGTGGTCTCCGCGACCGTGGGCGAAGCCCCAGAGGCACCTGCGGGCACATCCCCTGCGGTCAGCATCCACGTCCAGATTAGATGTACGGCTGATGAGATCGAAGACCTAGCCCCGCGGCTGAAGGCCCTGCTCAGGGAGCTCTCTACAGAACCCTAGCGCACACCGAGAGGAGGTCAGAGAGTTGAGCGCCTTCCATCGCCCTGCGTTCTCCACCGACGCAGAACGTCGAGAAGGACCTGCACGCGAGGTAGAGTTCGATCCAGTTTGCAGCCCTCTCTCTGACCACAGCGGTTACGCGGCTGCAGATCACTAGGTCGGGGCCAAGGCGCGCCACCTCCCAGTCCAGGGTCTCAGAGTCGAGCTCGAGCACCTCCACATTCGGATGTAGCTCCCTGAAAACGATAGCGATCGTCTGACGATACAAAGTAAGTGCGTTGGCCACGAGTATGCGTCTTGCGACCATACCGCTATGGTGACTTCTGGAAGAACTCTCAGCATCACGAAAAGGGGGATGTTTTTCTAGCCCTATTGGGCTAGTTTGCCAATTCCTCGGCTTTGTCCACGAGGGAGAGCAGATCGGGGAGCTGGATCTCGGCGTACTCCATGCGTCTGCCGCCGATGCTCGCCACCGACAGCGCGGCGTTCTCAGGGTAGAGTTCTACCCACACCCGCACACCGCCTTCCAACGCGTCCGTGGCCTTGCTGCATATGATCATGTCGGGTGAGAAGCGCTCGATGGAAGTATCCAGGGAATTCGGTTCTACGGTCTCTATCTCGAACTCGGGCCGTAGCTGGCTGATGAACGCCGCTATACCCTCATGGTAGGCGCGCGGCTCGTTGGCCATCAAGACCCGCGGCCTACCTCCTCGGCGCCGCGCAGCGGCCGCCTCCGCCGCAAGGTCTTTGGAGCGGTTATGAGGCGACTTC
>DASQWQ010000199.1:0-10532 GCA_035640175.1 Rubrobacter sp.
GTCTCCTCCGCTGCAGGGTCTACCAGGCTCCGGTGTAGCCTCTTCAGAGCGGCCATGGTCCGGCTCTTGATCGTTCCTAGGGGAATGCCTGTTCGTCGGGAGATCTCGCGCTGAGAGAGGCCCTCAAAGTACGCTAGGGTCAGGACCTCCCGATGCTCCTCTGGGATGCGCGAGAGCGCCCTGGCGACGTCCCAACCGTCCACCCCTCCCTCGGGCTCAGGGCCGCCTGACATGTTTCGAAGCGGTTCCTCTCCGGCAGACAGTGGCCGTACCTGCCGCCTCCGGTTGAGATCCACAGCCCGGTTGCGCGTGATCCTGTAGAGCCAGGTTGCGAAGCTCGCCCGGCTTGAGTCGAACGATAGCGCCCTTCGCCAGACGTTGGTGAAGGCGTCTTGGACCAGCTCCTCCGCCAGGTGGGCATCCCCCAAGAGCCTTATCCCCGTAGCATATACCGGCCGTGAGTAGCGGTCGTAGAGCTCCGAGAGCGCCAGGTCGTCCCCTTTCGCTACCCGGCGTATCAACTCTTCGTCCTCCACACTTCTGACTACCGGTCCAAACATCTCCCTCCCGCCCGGGAGTTCTGGGCTGGCTGGACATACCGCCATCCGTCATTTCCTGAGTCCGCCTCGGCGACCGCACAATTACCTGTGGGATTCGACCGGGCCGCCCATGTACCCGGTCCAGGACAGGGTATAGTTCCCTCCACGGCGTCCTCGCCGACCACTCTACGGTTTGTACGCACTGGTGCGGCCCGATGGTTTGTGTTCGGGCCATATGATGAAGGATTTTCGGGACAGACTTGACCCTGGGCCTCTCTCGAACGTCCCTCCCGCAGGGTCAAGGTCGCGACGGGCTTTCCTACCAGTCGTAAGCCTCGGGGCAGCGGTTCTCGAAGGCGGGGAACTCCTCCCGAAAGCGATCGAGGTAGTCGAGGTCCAGGGTGGCAAGCGCGTATCCGTCGCGGTCGGGGCATTGGGCGAGCACCGTACCCCACGGATCGACGATGATGGACCGTCCGTAGGTCCACCGTCCGTCGGCCTTCCTCCCCCACTGGGCCGGAGCGACGACATAGGCCTGGTTCTCCACGGCCCGCGCCCGCAACAGAAGCGTCCAGTGGTCCTTGCCCGTCTGGAGTGTGAAGGCAGCAGGGACAGCGAGTACCTCGGCGCCGCGCAGCGCGAGCAGACGGTAGAGCTCGGGGAAGCGTACATCGTAACAGACGGAGAGTCCGATGGTCGCGGCGCCAGCCTTCGCGGTCACAATCTCCGTGCCGGCCGCGATGATCCGGCTCTCCAGGTATTCGCGATCCGGGGCCTTCACGTCGAAGAGGTGTATCTTGCGGTAAACGGCCGACATCCCGCCGTCGGGCCCGAAGAAAGTGGATGTATTGTGCAGTTTCGTGGATTGGGGGTCTCCTTCGAGGATCGAACCCCCGAGTAGATAGACTCCGAGCTCGCCCGCGAGGCCAGCGAGAAACTCCGTCGTCGGCCCTGGTATGGGCTCAGCATTCTCCTTGTAGACGTCCTCCAGGCCGTGGCAGTTCCACAGCTCCGGCAGGGCTATCAGGTCGCCCCCCGAGGACACGGCCGAACGTATGAGTCGTTCCGCCGTGTCGAAATTCTCGTCTTTGTTCGGGGTCGAGGACATCTGGATCGCCGCCGCCGTGATCTCACGCCCGTTCATCACACCATTCCTTTCCATGCCGGTAGCCGGATACGTGGACTATTATCCAGGTCAGTCAGTGACCTCTTCGACGCCGGACCCGGAGAGTACACGCAGGAGCGTCTCCACGTCGTCGACAACATAGTCTAACGGGACACGCACCATCGGGTTCAATCTCCCGCCTATAAAGGCCGCGCGGGTGTCCGTGTATAGTCCGAGGAGGCGCTTATCGCCGTTGTGGAGGTACTTCTGGCAGTAGGCGATGCCTAGCTCCACGCATGCTCCCTCGTCAGGAACGCGTCCGTCGAGCACGAACAGAAACACTTCTGCGTCAAGGATCCTGGTCCTGTCGAGGTGGAACATGGCGTGCCGCCGCTCCTCGGGGGCGGTCATCGTGTCGTAGGGCGGCTTGTCGCGCTCGACTCCGTCGCGTGGCGGGAGGAAGATGTGCAAGCTCAGGGCCTCAAGCCTCTGCGTAAGCCCGAGGTTGAAGCACCTCTCAGCCTCTGAGAACAGTGGTCCTGCGAGGTAGATCAGCATCCGATACGCTCCGGGCGCACGTCTCTACAGGCTCCGAGAATCGGACGGGCCATAGAGCCCCGACTCCAGCACATGATGGGCATCCAGCTCCCGCAGGCCAAGGTAGTAGCGGGCCGTCTGCAGGACCGCTTCCAGCGGTGCCAGGCCGACGAGCTCGGTCGACTCTACCGAGACGCCGAGCTCGGCCGCGGCCGAGCGAACGGCTTCGAGAGCCATAGGGATGGGGGTCTGTTCGAGGTCGGTCAGGTTCATCGAGACCTGAGCCTTGCCGCCGACACCGAAGCCGAGCGCCCTCATGGCCGGAAGGCCGCCGCCGCTCTCCCTGATCCGTCCGGCCACTGCTCGCGCGACCTCGACGTCGTTTGTATCCAGGTACGCGTTGAATGCGACGAGGACAGGCCTGGCGCCGACGGCGACGGCTCCGCTGCGAGGGTCGAGGGTTTTCGGACCGTGATCCGGCTTCCACTCGGGGTTCTCGAGTCGGGATGCGACGCCCTCGTAACCACCCCGTCTGACGTCGGGGAGGGCCTGGCGATGCGAGGCCGTCGCGGCAGAGCCATAGAAGAACACAGGAAATCCAAGGGTACCCAGGCTCTCGCCGGCCCGGTGGGCGAGCCGGACGGCATCATCCATGGTGGCGCCTTCGAGGGGCACGAAGGGGAGCACGTCGAGCACGCCCATCCTGGGGTGCTCGCCGGACTGGGAGGCGAGGTCGAGCTCGGCGGCGCACGCCTTCGCCAGGGCGACGGCGCCAGATAGTACGGGGTCCTCTCCGCCGGCGAACGTGAGCACGCTCCTGTTGTGGTCGGGGTCGGAGTGGAGGTCCAGGATGCGGACGCCGGTGACGGCGCGGACTGCCCTTGTGATGCGTGAAATCTTCGTGGCGTCCTTGCCCTCGCTGAAGTTCGGTACGGCCTCGAAAAGCGGAGCGCGCACAGCCTTTCAGCTTGCTCCGAGCGCGCGATCCAGGTGTACCGCGGCGCTGATGAGTGCCAGGTGCGTGAAGGCCTGTGGGAAGTTGCCGAGCGCCTCGCCAGAGTGCCCGAGCTCCTCTGCATAGAGGCCCAGATGGTTGGCATAGGAAAACATCTTCTCCAGGGCTAGGCGCGCCTCATCGAGGCGTCCTGCCTGCGTAAGACACTCGACAAGCCAGAAAGAGCACAGGCTGAAGCTGCCCTCGTCCCCTTCGAGGCCGTCGGGAGCCGCGTGCTCCGGCTGGTAACGCTTTACGAGCGTGTCGTGTGCGAGTTCCTGTTGGATACGGTCGAGGGTGGCAATCCACCGCGGGTCCGTGGGCCCGACGAACTTGACCAACGGCATCATGAGCAGCGAGGCGTCGAGGACGTCCGAGCCGTAATACTGGACGAAGCTGTTCTTCTCGGGGTTCCAGCCCTTCTCCATGATCTCCTCGTATATGGCGTCGCGCTCGGCCACCCAGCGCCCGTCGCCTGCCGGCAGTCCGCGCTGGCGGGAGATCCTGCCCGCCCGCTCCAGGGCCACCCAGCTGAGGAGCTTGGAGGAGACGAACTGGCGCCTGCCCCCTCGCACCTCCCAGATACCCTCGTCGGGCTCACGCCAGTTCTCGCTCAGCCAGTCCAGTATCTTTCTGAGGTTCTTCCACAGGTCGTAGTCAAGGGGGGCGCCGTGCTTGTTGTACAGGTATGCGGCGTCGAGCACGGCCCCGTAGAGGTCGAGCTGGCGCTGCTTGCAGGCGCCGTTGCCCAGCCTTACAGGGGGGGAGTTCATGTACCCGGAGAGGTGCGAGAGCTCCGTCTCGGTTATGTCCTTGCGGCCGTCTATTCCGTAGAGCGGTTGAAGGAGGCCGTCCTCATCCTCGTGGCAACGGTCACTGAGCCATCCCATGAAGTGTCGCGCCTCGTCCTCGAAACCGACGTAGATCAGGGCGTAAAGCGCCAGCGCCGCGTCCCTGAGCCAGGTGTAACGGTAGTCCCAGTTCCTCTCACCCCCAACCCTCTCTGGAAGGCCCATTGTGGGGGAGGCGACGAGCGCGCCCGTCGGATCGTAGACCATGAGCTTGAGGACGAGCGCGGAACGGTGGACTATCTCCCGCCACCGCCCTTGATAGGTGCAGTTCGAGAGCCAGCGTCGCCAGTACCCCAGGGTGCTGTGCAGCAGCTCCTCGAACCCGACGTCGGAGAGTATCTCTCCTGTACCCTCGCCCCTCCGGAGATGCGCCAGGACGAATGTCGCCCTCTCGCCCTCGCCGAGCGCGAAGTGCGTACCCGCAGAGTCTTCCGCCCCTTTCTCCAACCGCACGTCGGTCGCCAGCCCCAGACAATGGTCCCCTGACGCGAAGACAGCCCCTGTCTTCCCAAAGGAGACCGTATGGTTGCGGCGGGCGTAGTCGAAGGCCGGCAGGCACTCGACGCGGAAGTCCATCTTCCCCCTGATAACCCGCACGTTACGGACGAGCCTGTGACGCTCGCCCGGGCGCGTCACGATCGGCATGAAGTCAAGGGTCTCGGCCAGGCCTTCAGGCGAGGAGAAGCGGGTCAGGAGCACGTTGGTGTCGGGCAGATAGAGTTGGTGGCTGTGAGTGTACTCCACAGGTCGCAGCGCGAAATGCCCACCCCTCTCGTCGTCGAGGATGGAGCAGAAGACGCTCGGGGAGTCGAAGGCGGGCAGGCACAGCCAGTCTATGGTGCCGTCAGTACCGACGAGCGCCGCCGTGCAGAGATTCCCGATGACACCGTGATCTTCTATGGGCAGATACCCCACTCCAGCCTCCACTTCTTAGCGTCGACGTCCGTGCCTGTATCTTACAGCGTCGTGCATGAGGCTTGCGCCACATGCACGACGAGCCATCAGCATTTCAGCATCTCAGCACGCGCCCTGTGGGGCGCTTGTCAGCACTTCAGCTAGTCAGCATTTCAGCTTGTAGCGTGTGCGAGCCCTGGCTGACATGCTGACAAGGCGGCGCAGCCGCCGTGCTGACAAGCGGAGGCCGAAGGTTGCAGCGTGCTGAAGTGCTGCCTCAGAAGCTCACGACCAGCGCGCCGCCGGCGATGATCAGAACGATTCCTAGCGCCTTCAGGACGCTGAAGTCGGCCCCGGCACCGAAGACCCCAAGGGCGTCGAGCACGAGGCCTGCGATCAGCTGGGCGGCTATAACGAGCGAGAGGGCACGCGCTACACCGCCCTGTCCGGCCGCGACGGCGATTGAGCCTACTATCACCGCCCCGAGGATGCCGGAGGCCACTGCGTAACCTACCGCGCGGCCCGTAAACTCGGGTTTCGCCACCACGAACGAGATCAAGAGCGCGAACACGCCGGTCGTAAGCCCCGAGATCGCGACAAGAACCAGGGGTCCGAGCGTTCGCTGGGCCGCCCCTGTGAGGCTGGTCTGGACGGCCACGCACACGCCCGCAAGTACCGCGAGGATAAGGGTAGATTTCACTGGCACCCCCTTAGGTTCGTGGTCTCAACGCACGGTCCCGGTCGGAACGCCCGCAGGATTATACGCGGGTGACCCCCGTTTCTCCGGTATGTGAGGTGGGTATACATCTGGATGTTCTTTTCTTGATCGTGTTTGGTAAACGTACGGAGGATAATCGTGGAACAGATGCTAGGCGGCGCCAGGATCACCTTCCTCGGGCACGCGACGTTCAGGTTCGTGACGGCGGGCGGCGGGCAGATCATCATAGACCCCTTCCTCACCGACAACCCCCAGACTCCTGACGACATGAAGCAGGTCGGTGCGCTCGACACCATCCTCATAACCCACGGCCACTTCGACCACTTCTCCGACGTAGAACCTCTCGCGGGGCAGACGGGGGCCGCGACGGTCTCCAACTTCGAGATCTTCTCCTACCTACAGAGGCAGGGGATCGAGAACGCCATGCCGGTCCAGAAGGGCGGCACGATCGAGGTCGGCGGCCTGAAGGTAACCGCGACCAACGCCTTCCACTCTTCGAGCATACAGCTCGACGACGGCAGCTACATCTACGCTGGCGAGCCGATGGGCTACGTCATAGAGTTCGAGAGCGGCTTCAAGCTGTACCACGCGGGGGATACCACGGTGTTCGGAGACATGCGCCTTATCGGCGAGATCTACAGCCCCGACCTCGCCCTGCTGCCCATCGGCAATCAGGTGGTGATGAGCCCGCTCGAGGCGGCCCACTCGGCCAGGCTCCTTGGCGTAGAACACGTCGTCCCGATGCACTACGGGACCTTCCCGTTCGTGCCAGGCACCCCCGAGGAGTTCCAGGAGCACGCCTCTGCCCTCGTTCCAGACCTCAAGGTCCACGTGATGAAACCTGGTGACGATCTGGCGTCTTAGAGCACTCAGCGATACAGCCCCGGCCTGTATGGGTCGGGGCTATCCGGTCGCCGATAGCAAGACGAGCAACGTGGCGCGGCACACCTCCCCAGCAGCCCCGACTACATCACCACCGATCCCATCAAACTTCGCTGCGGCGAGCCGTAGAGCACCGAGCGCAACCAAGGGGGCAGTCAGGATGGCGAGCGGCGCGAGGGCGCTCGTCGCCAGGAGGAATGGCAGCGGCGCGAGCAAAGCCCCGACGACGCCGGGGGTACGGCGTGGCCCGGAGAGCGCCCGTACAAAGGGAACGGAGGAGGAACGCGCGTCAGCTGGCTCGCCGAAGGCGAGCGTGAGGAGCATCGCCGACCGGGCCGCGACCTCACCGGCGAACAGGGCGAGCGCGGCACGGCCTGGAGAAATGGCGCACAGCGCGGCGAGTGCGCCCACGGTAGGAGCGTAGACCAGGAAGAGCGCGCCGAGACCGCCGATGCCGACGCGGGTGTCTTCGAGAACCTCGCGGCGTCGGTCGGGGCTTCCGTGGGCCATAATCGCATCGCCGACGTCGAGGACGCCGTCTGCGTGGTGCAGACCGGCAGCGAGAAGCACAGCCCCTAGCGCGAGCGTTGCGGCTACACCAGGAGCCACGACGTGGGCCGCCAGTAGCAGAACGGCTCCAGGCAATCCGGTAACCAGACCTACGAGGGGCAACAGGCTGACCTCACGCGCGGCCTGTTCCAGAGAGGCCTCGCGAACCGGAAAGACCGTGAAAAAGGAGAGGAGATCCTTCAACTACTTGATCCTGACGCCAACCCCGGCGACGCAGAGGTGTACCTCCTCAGCCGCCACTGCCGCCCGCTGGTTGACCAGCCCGAGCACGTCACGGAACTTCCTCCCCGCCTCGCTCTCGGGCACGACCCCGAGTCCGACCTCGTCGCTCACCAGAAAAAACGGCACGGTGAGATCTCCGGCTCGGGTCAGGAACCGGTCGAACTCAGGGAGCGCCAGCTCCTCCCTGGCCGAGACCCATAGGGTGAGGGAGTCGAGCAGAACCGCCTCCCACTGCTCCGCCGCCTTCAGGACTTCGTCGAGGCCCCTAATCTCCAGAGTACCCCACCCACAAGGCCTGCGCTTCCTGTGGAGCCTTATGCGCCGCTGCAGGTCCTCGTCCCCATCCGCGAGCGCCGTCGCCACGTAGAGGACACGCTCGCCTCCCAGTGAGGATGCCAGCCGCTCGGCGAAAGCGCTCTTTCCGCTGCGGGCGCCGCCGAGGATGAGGGCACGAACGGCTACAGCTCCTCCCCGATCGCCACGACGAGTCGCCCGTTCTCCTCCGCACTCCTGACCGCGACCCGGAAGTACTCCGGCCCGAGCCCATAGAAAGGCCCGCAACCCCGCACGAGCACCCCCCGCCTGGCGAGCCGTCCTGGGAGTCCATCGGGCCCGCGGACGAGCAGGAAGTTCGCAGCGCCCGGGAAAGGTTGTAGGCCGGGAAGTGCATCCAGCGCCCCAAAGAGGTCTTTGCGCAGGCGGGCCACCTCGGCTACCGAAGTTTCGGCGAAGCCCCTGTCTCTGACGGCGGCGATCCCCGCGGCGACGGCGACGGCGTTCACCGGCCAGGAAGGCTGGAGCGCCTGGACGCATGCGGCGTCGTCGCAGACCAGACATCCGAGCCGCAGACCGGGTATCGCGAAGAACTTGGTGAAGGACCGCGCGACCCAGAGCCCTCGGTCGACCATCGCTGTGACGCTGATCCCTGGAGCGAAGTCGGCGAAGGCCTCATCGACGACCAGAACTGCGCCAGCCTCCTCTACGCGGGCCGCCATCTCGAGAACTTCGTCGCGGCCGAGCGAGTTGCCCGTAGGGTTGTTCGGGTTGCAGAGGAACACCACAGAGACTCCTTCGAGGTCTCTGTACGACGTAGGATCCCACCTGAAACCCTCCTCGGGCCGCCTGGCCACCGTGCGGACGGGCTCCATGCCGGAAGCTCGAGCCGCCGCCGCGTACTCCGAGAAGGTGGGCTCGAGCACGAGCGCCCTTCCGTCCGCTCCTGCCGCCCTGGCTGCGAGGAACAGCGCCTCCGCCCCACCGTTGGTCGGGACGACCATCCCAGCACCGACGCCGAGGTAGGCAGCCAGGGCCTCGCGCAGCCCGGTATATTCCAGGTCGGGGTAGCGGTCTGAATCCTCGGAGAGGGCCCGTCGGGCGGCTTCCAGAGCGCTACGCGGCGCGCCGAGGGGGTTTATGTTCTGACTGAAGTCGAGTAGCTCCCCGACACGGACGTCGAGGGCCCGCGAGACGAGGTCGCCGTGGGCACCGTGGTGACGGTCGCCTGGGTGCTGTGCCCAACCTCTAACCACGACCAACTCTATCCGCCAGGAATACCAGGATGCTAGTCAACACGCTGCTGCGACGCATCAGGCGCACTGCGCGCCCGATATCTTCAGGTGCGGGGAGACGTCCATCGCCGAGTACAGGTCCTTCCCTCAGCACCCTACCGTACGTGTTGGCCCCACCGAGCCTGACACCGAGGGCGCCAGCGAATGCAGCCTCGGCCATGCCGGCGTTGGGACTGGCGGTGAGTGGGCCGTAGCGAAGGGCGATAAGGAGCGTGCGAAGAGGATGCTCCGAGATGGCTGCGATGGAGAGCACCGTGATCCTCGAGGGCGCCAGGTTGGCGAGATCGTCCAGACGGGCAGAGGCCCAGCCGACGTCCGCGTAGGGAGGTTGCCGGTAGCCCACCATCGAGTCAAGGGTGTTCACGGCCTTGTATGCCAGCGCACCGGGTGCACCGAACAGGAGGCCGTAGAGCATGGGGGCCACGACGCCGTCGCTCGTGTTCTCGGCGACCGATTCCACGGCTGCCCTGCAGACCTCGGATTCCGACAGGGCCTCCGTGTCCCGCCCGACGAGGTGACCCACCAGCGATCGTGCGCTTTCGAGCCGTCCTTCGCGCAGCCCGATCTCAACGTTGCCTGCGGCCTCACCGAGACCGCGCATAGATAGCGTGGTGGAGATCAGGGCCGTCCCGATCATCCACCTTGGTTTGCAGGGCACGCCGCCGAGGATCTTCCGTGTCGAGATGAACACCAGCGAAGGCACCGAGAGGGCGAGCATGATACCTGCGAGGCGCCTAAATCTCGGGTCCTTTAGTCTCAGCGCCCTCTTCTCCAAGGCCGAGATCACTAGCCCCACCAACACGGTCGGGTGTATGGCTTCTGGAGGTTCGCCGAGCACGGCGTCGAGGAGTAGCGCCGCAGCGACCTGGCGCCCTCTTTGCGGGCTCATTCCCTGCGTGGCGCCCTGCGGGACTTCTCATCGTCCGGGAGCGCAGGACGACCGCGGAGCGCCCCGACCAGCCCGCCCGCCGTTCCGAGGAGGACGGTACGCAGGACTAAGTTGGCCATAGAACGGCCGAGGTCCCGCAGACTGGGTGGTTGCAGGGTCGCCTCGACCTCTGCAAGCTGCGCCGGTGGCGGGAGATCCCTGACCTTCTCGGGGGATGCCCCGCGCGCTTTGCGGGTCTGCCGGATCTCCGTGCGGACCTCGTTTACGTAGTTGACGACCTTAGGGGCGGCCTCCCCGGCGTAATCGCGCGCGGTCCCGGCGAGCAACGTCGCCTGCAAGGCGGTCGTCAGAAACAGTGTGATCCCCACCATGACGGCGACCACCGTCGCTGCCAGGGCGCCGTCGCGAAGCAGCAACGACCTGTAGGGCACCCCGGGGTCGAGACGCGTGGGGCGTACCCTGAGGGCCGCCAGTATGGCCAAGAACAAGAACAGAGCAAGGGCCAGCCGCGTCCTGTACTGCGCTATCGCGGCGAGGACCCAACCAGGCGTATCGGTGGGGTCGACAAAGAGGAAATACAAGTCCGAGGCGAGCGCGACGAGCACGCCCGCGAGCCCGTAGAAGTAACCCGTCCTGATCGGTCCCGAAACTCTTCCTGGGTAGCCGTGCATACAGGGAAGGATACAGCATCCCCCCGGACCGCTCTGTGACCGAAACGGCCAGCAACCAGACGGCTACGGCGGAGAGAGCGCCCCTACCCCAT
>DASQWQ010000200.1:0-13369 GCA_035640175.1 Rubrobacter sp.
ATGCTCTCGACCTCGAAGGGCCCGATGCGATAACCGGCAGAGAGGATGACGTCATCCGAACGGCCAACGAACCAGAGGTAGCCGTCCGCGTCCCTGTAAGCCCTGTCACCGGTCAAATAGGCGTCGTCACGAAAGACCGCCTCGGTCGCATCGGGCTGCTCCCAATACTCTTCCAGCAGCGCGGGTATGCGCCCGAAGAGGGCTATGTCGCCAGGCTCGTCAGGCTGGCACTCGTTGCCTTCGGGATCGACGATCTTCACGTCGCAGCCAGGAGACGGTTTGCCCATCGAGCCAGGTCGTAAGTCGAGGCCGGGATAGTTGCCGACGAGCAGGGTGTTCTCGGTCTGCCCGTAACCGTCGTAGATGGTCAGGCCGTGAAGCTCTTTCCACCGCTCGATGACGGGCGGGTTCAGCGGTTCTCCAGCGGAAACGGCGTGGCGGATGGAGGCGAGGTTCGCGCGTTCCAGTTCCGGGGTCTTGGCGAGAAGCCGGTACTCGGTCGGGGCCTGGCAGAGGACCGAAATGTCGTACAGTTCCATCAGCTCCAGGCGTTCGGCAGGGTCGAAACCGCCCTCGTGGAAGAAGATCTCCGTCCCCTGGCTCCATGGCCCCAGAAACACGTTCCAGATGCTCTTGGCCCAGCCTGTCCCCGAGGTGCACCACAGCCTGTCGCCCTCCCTGAGGTCGAGCCAGTACCTGGCTTCCATCCACTTGGCATGCGTGTAGCCGTGGGTGTGCAGAGCACCCTTGGGATGCTTCGTCGTCCCCGAGGTATAGAGGATGAATGCGCCCTCGTCCGCGGTCGTGTCCTCGGCCGTAAAGTCCTCAGAGGGCCCTTCCATCAACATCTCGTACGATTCCCAGCCGGCGCGCTCTTCGCCCAGAGAGATAAAGTGTTCTAGAACTGAGACCTCTCCGCGCATCTTCTCGACCTCTTCGATGCCTTCAGGACCCGAGACCATGGCCACAGAGCCAGAGTGCTCGGCCCTGAACTTCAGGTCGCCGGACCTGAGCTGCGGGGCGCATGGGATGGCAATAGCCCCTAGCTTCAAGAGGCCTGTCAGGATCACGTGCCACTCAGGCACTTTGCCGAGCAGGACCATCACCCTGTCGCCACGTCCCACGCCCAACGCTCTCACCGCGTTGGCGAACCTGTTCGAGAGGACGGAGAACTGGGCGAAGTCGAGGCGGCGTTCCTCGCCGCTCGTTCCGAGCCAGACCATGGCCGCCCGGTCCTGCGCGGCCCACCGGTCGACCACGTCACGCCCGAAGTTGAACCTCTCTGGCGTCTCCCAGTCGAAGTCTGCGTAGGTTTTTTCGTAGTCCCCTATGTTCGCCAAGGTCCCTCACCTTTCCCCAAAGGTCACTTTCCGGAACCGCATTCTACTAGAACGAGTATCTCTGGCACGTGCAGAGTAGCACCCGACTGGCTAGGGATCGTCTAGCTCCTGAATATCTGCGATCGCTGATTCCGCGGCGGTGCCGCCGAAGACGAGGGCCGAGGCGAGGCCGCTCGTGTACCCGCCGACGGAGACCCCTCCTACGTCGACCCCCGCGGCGTAGAGACCTGGGATAGGGCGTTTGTCCGCCCCGCGCAACACCCTGCAGCCCGCGTCCGCGGCGAGCCCGCCTACCGTGTGCGTTATGAATGGCGCGACCTTTACGGCCACAAAGGGAGGAACACGCAAGGGCCATACCTGCCCGCTCCTCGGGGGGGAGGGATCTCCACCTGCGACGGCGGCAGCGTTGTACTCTTCCAGGGTGCGGAGGAAGGTTTCGCGAGGCACGCCACGTTCAGCGAGCCTGTCCGCGAGTTCCTTGAGGCTCGCAGCCTCGATTGCGGTTCCGCCCGTGCTCTTTGCCATCTCGACCATCTCTTTCGCGGTCCGCCCCCGCACGCGGCCTTCGAGTCCTCTGGCGTCGAGGACATACCAGGCGTAGAGTCCTGGCTGGTGTGCAGTGGCACGTGTCAGCGCCGTCTCGGACCAGTCCGCGCTCTCGTCGGCGTAGCGTTCACCGCCGGCGTTGATAGCTACGGCGTAGCGGCCGTAGAGCTGGGAGACCTCCACGAAGCGTTCAGGGGGGAAATCAGCGGGGGGAGCCGGCAGGTTGCGGCCGTAGAACTCGTCGAGACCGGCGCTGGCGAGCGCGCCCTTCTGCAGTGCCGCCCGAAAACCGTCGCCCGTACTCCTCGGGTGCGCCCGCACCCGCATCCTTCCAGGTCCCCCGATTATGTGGCGTCCGACCATCTCGGGGTCGCCGGCGAAGCCCCCAGAGGCAAAGATCACGGCGTCCGCAGTATACGTCTCTCCGGAGGATGAAACCCGAACGCCGGTTACGCGCCCCGGGGTGCCCTCCAGTAGCGTCTCCAACGCAGTTTCTGTGAGCATCTCTCCACCTGCGGTCTCCAAACGGTCCACCAGCGCCGAGACCGTGCGTTCGGGGTCGAAGCGGGCGCCGAACGTGAGGGGATTCCCCGTCTCGCTCGCGAGGAGCACGCCCCCTGCGCCCTCCAACCAGGTCAAGTCGGACCCGAGGCGTTCGAGGATAAGCCGTTGGAGGGCGGCGTCCCCGCCTGGCGCCTCTCTGCGGAATGTCGGCAGGTCTACATACGACCAGATATAGCCGCTGGAGTACACGAAGGATCCGCCGGGACTAACACCCTTCTCCAGAAGGGTTACCTGCGCGCCTAGTTCTGTGGCCCTCAGGGCCGCGGTCAGGCCGGCGAGCCCGCCGCCGGCGATAACGACGCGCACCGGCGCTCTTCTAGGTCAGGGAGAACGTAGACTTGTGCTCCACGTACTCCACGCTTACGTCCTCGGGCCCTCGGACGAAGACAGCGAGAGTGTTGGGGCCATCTACGAAGTCCTGCACCTCCAGCCCCCGCTCCTCGGCCTCCTTGCGATGGTCCTCCGCCGAATCTACAAGGCAACCGACGTGAAAGAGCATGCCTCCTCCGTTCGCATCAGGCGCGGAGCTGGTGAGGCGCAAGCTGTACTCGCCCGCATTCACGGTGGTGGCGCTGTCTCCCAGGGCGAAGCCCATCTCCACGAAGGTGCGCGTGGACTCCTCGGGAGATCCCGATCGCAGGACCATGCCTCCAAGGTCGTAGTCCGTGAACCCTCCTTCACCACGAACCAGGGCGAGCGGAAGCCCTTCGGGACCTGTGAAAATGTATCCTCCGTCGCTAGGTTCGGCGCCGGCCGGGAGCCTCGCTGCGGCGGCCTCCGGGTGGGCTACGCGTAAGGTTATGCGTTCGACCGCCCCCGGGGAGGGTGTCGTACCCTGCGGGGCGTCGAACAGGGTGAGCTTGCCGAGCCTGCCACCAGCCCCTACCAGAGTGTAACGTTCTGTGTGGTCTACGACGTGGAACCCGAGGTGCGTTGTCAAGTATCCGGCGGCAGAAGCCCTATCGCCCATGTAGAGTGCTATGTGATCCAACCTCTTTACCTTCATGGATTCTCCTCCTCACGCTGTTCTTCTCCGAAAAGATAGCATGTGGTACGTAACCTAGTAGATCGCTTCTGGTTGAATGTACGTGGCGCCTGCTGCAGTGGATTCCCGCTTGCGCGGAATGACGGGAGAGGAACTAGGAATTGGTCCATCATCTAGCCCTTTCCTCATTCACAATTCCAACTTCACAATTCAAGAGTCGTCTCAGGTTTGACCCTATGTCTGGCGGCGCCTGATCTACGAAACACGCGTTTGGTCCCGGGAAGGCTTAGACTATGGTCGTTGGTCTTCCAGACAGAGGAGTTGCATTGGAACGCACAGTAATCCTCGCGGCGGCGCGGACGCCGTTTGGCAGGTTCGGCGGCGCGCTGTCCCCCCTGGGCGCCCCAGAGCTGGGTGGGGCGGCGATCAGGGACGCCTTAGACCGCTCCGGTATCGAGGACGGAGACCTGCAGCACTCCATCTTCGGTATCGTGGTGCAGGCCGGAGTAGGGCAGATCCCATCCCGCCAGGCCAACTTCCACGCGGGTCTCCCTTTCTCGCTGACAACGGAGACACTCAATCAGGTGTGCGCCTCTGGTCTGAGGAGCGCGACGCTCGCTGAGACCATGATCCGTGCCGGCGACTACGACGTGATCCTGGCCGGCGGCATGGAGAGCATGTCGAACGTCCCTTACCTGTTGCCGAAAGCCCGCTGGGGCGCGCGCATGGGCGACATGCCTGCGCTCGACGCCATGATGCAAGACGGCCTGCTCGACGCCTTCGAGCACGTGAACATGATCCGCTTCGGCACCGAAGGCGCCAAGACGTTCGACATCTCCCGCGAAGAGCAAGACGAATGGGCGCTCAGGAGCCACCAGAGAGCCGCCGCGGCTACCGACGAAGGGCGGCTACCCGAAGAGATCGTCGGCGTCAAAGTCCCTGGCAAAAAGGGACAGGTAGACTACGTCGAGGCCGACGAGCCGATCCGGCGCGACACCACCCTGGAGAAACTGGCATCTCTCAAGCCCATAGACGAAGGTGGCTCTGTGACCGCGGGCAACGCCCCTGGTGTCACAGACGGCGCCGGCGCCCTCGTGCTCGCGGGCGAGAGCTTCGCCGAAAAGCGCGGCCTCGAACCGCTCGGCACCGTCGTGGCGCACGCCAAAGTAGCCGAGGAACCGTCCAACCTGCTCACTGTTCCAGGAAACGCGGGCAAACTCGCGCTCGAAAGAGCCGGATGGAGCTCGGATGACCTGGACCTGGTCGAGATAAACGAGGCTTTCGCCGGCGTCGCGATCCACTCCACAAGGATACTCGGCGTCGACCCAGACATCGTCAACGTAAACGGCGGCGCCCTGGCGCTAGGCCATCCCGTAGGTGCCTCAGGCGCGCGCATCTTGACGACGCTCTTCTACGAGCTACGGCGCAGAGGTGGCGGGAGAGGTCTCGCGGCCATCTGCTCCGGCGGCGGCCAGGGCGACGCCGTGCTGGTGGAAGTATGAGCGGCGAAAAAAACAACGCGGACAATTCGGGTGTGATCGCACCTCCGCCCCTGATCTACGCCGGTGCCCTCGTCGCCGGCTTGCTGGCGAACCGCCGCCACCACACACCCTTCCTGCCGCGTAGAGTCGCGCGGACGTTCGGATGGCCGCTGGTCGCTTGTGGGCTTGCGGTAGGGTTCCTCGGAGCTCGCGAGATGCGTAGGGCCGAGACCAATATGGACCCGTACAAGCCAGCGACGGCCGTCGTTACCAGGGGTCCTTTCCGGTTTACCCGCAACCCCCTCTACCTGAGCATGACCCTGATCTACGGCGGCATTGCCGCTGTCGCCAACGCGCTCCCCGCTGCGCTACTGCTCCCAATAATTCTGCACCTGATGCGGCGCGGCGTCATCGAGCGCGAGGAACGCTACCTGGAGCGAAAGTTCGGCGGCGAGTACATCGACTACAAAATAAGGACGCCGCGTTGGATCTGAATGAGAGGGGCAATGTGCTTCCCCACGGCGACACCTTCCCTCAGATCGCACGTTCTGCCTGGATCGCGCCTGGAGCCTGCGTTATCGGGGACGTCCACCTGGGTGAACAATCGAGCGTCTGGTACGGGGCCGTGCTGCGCGGCGATACGGAGCCCATCCGTATCGGAGCCAGGACTAACGTCCAGGACGGCTGCGTGCTGCATGCCGATCCCGGCTACCCTGCGGTCGTTGGTGAGGGATGCGTCCTCGGCCACAACGCGGTCGTGCACGGGTGCGAGATCGAGGACCATTGTCTCGTAGGGATGGGGTGTACCATCCTCAACGGCGCGAAGATCGGTGAGGGCTCCATCGTCGCCGCCGGCGCCGTCGTCCCCGAGGGTCGCGAGTTCCCGCCCCACAGCCTCATCGTCGGCATTCCCGCTAAACGCGCCGGCGAAGTGAGCGAGGAGCAGGCCGCTGACATAGCCCGCGGCGCGAGCGAGTACATAGAGCGCGCCAAAGAGCACCGGGAGTCGTTGGGAGGCGGGGACTAAGTTCGGGCGGTGGCTTCCACCTCCTCTGGTGGGGATTCCGGCGTGGTTATGAGGTTCCGGATCTCCCGCAGCGCTACCGAGAGGGTGGAGAGGTCGAAGGTGCCGCTGGCGTTTATGTCGGCGAGGACCTGCAGGGTGCGATCCACTGGTCCCTCGTTGGCTTCGACCCATTCTTCTATGCGCTCGTCGGCGGGATTGTCTTTCGGAGTTTCGCTGAGCACTTCCGCGGTGAGGGCGGCCTGCTGGTTGAAGATGTCGTCACGCAGGGCCGAGCGTGCGAGGGTGCGCCAGCGGTTGTCGCGGGGGAGCGCCTCTATGTGGCGGCGTACCCAGTGGAGCTTCAACCTGTCACCCAGGATGAAGTAGACGGCCGCGGTTGTATCCAGAGACTCTTCCGTGGAGTTGGCCACGTCGGTAATATCAAGAGCGGAGAACATCGGACCCAGGTTCGCAGCCCGCTGTGCCAGATCCGGCGGCACGTTAGCGTCTATCAGGCGCTGGGCGGCGTTCGCCACCGCTTCGCGGTCGCCGTCGAGCAGGATCCGGGGGATGCGTTCGGAGAGCTCCGCAGCCCCTTCGGAGAAGTGTGAGATCGTCGCCCCTATATTCAGCGGCGGACGGCGGTAGCGGAGCAACCAGCGGGTGGCGCGATCGACGAGCTTGCGGGCGTCGAGCATCATCCTGGTCTGTATCCACGCCTCGACCTCATTGTCCAGGGCTTCGACGCCGTCCCACAGGGTGCGCAGGTCGAAGATCTCACGCGCCGCCATGTAAGCGCGCGCGATGTCGGGCGCCGCGGCCCCCGTCTCCTCACCCAGCCTGAACACGAAGGATGGGCCGTTACGGTTCACCAAGCTGTTCGTGACGTGGGTGGCCGTGATCTGCCGGTGCAGCCTGTGCTCGTGGATCTGCTCCCTGAACCGCTCTCTCAAGGGTGTCGGGAAATACCTCTCCAACTCGCGCCAGAGATAGGGGTCCTCGGGGGCGTCCGAGTTCAGGAGGTCCTGGTAATTAGTGATCTTGCTGTACGACAACAGTATGGCGAGCTCGGGGGCGGTGAGGCCCTTGTTCTCGGAGCGTCGCTCGCCGAGCTCCTCGTCGTCGGGCAAGAACTCGAGCGCGCGGTCGAGCCTGCCCTCATGCTCCAGGGTGTGGATGTAGCGGGCGTGCACGTCGACCATGGGGTACGCTAGGGCGAGGGCCTGGCTTATGGCCTGCGTCTGCTGGTAGTTATCGCGCAGGACGAAGTCCCCAACCTCCTCCGTCATGCTGGCGAGCAGCTCGTTGCGCTGCTTCTCTGTCATGTCACCGGCCTCGACGATGGCGTCGAGCAGGATCTTGATGTTCACCTCGTGGTCGGAGCAGTTCACACCGGCGGAGTTGTCGATGGCGTCCATGTAGATCCTGCCGCCACGGAGCGCGTACTCTATGCGCCCCATCTGTGTGAAACCGAGGTTTCCACCCTCCCCGACCACCCTGCATCCGAGCTCGTTCCCGTCTACCCTGAGGACGTCGTTCGCCCTGTCGCCGACCTCGGCGTTGCTCTCCGAGCTGGCCTTGACGTAGGTCCCTATGCCGCCGTTCCACAACAGGTCGACCTCGGCCTTGAGCATCGCGTTTATGAGGTCGGCCGGCGTCATGGACTCCGCCTCGACGTCGAGCATCTCGCACACCTGTTGGGAGAGGGGAATAGACTTGGCCGTGCGGGGGAAGATGCCGCCGCCCTCTGAGATAAGGCCCTCGTCGTAGTCCGTCCACGAGGAGCGCGGCAGTCCGAAGAGGCGTTCGCGCTCGTCGAAGCTCTTCTCGGGATCGGGGTCGGGGTCGAGGAAGATGTGCATGTGGTTGAAGGCCCCGACGAGCTTTATGTGGCGGCTGAGGAGCATACCGTTGCCGAAAACGTCGCCTGACATGTCCCCGATACCAACCACGGAAAAGTCCTCGTTCTGGGTGTCGTGGCCAAGCTCGCGGAAGTGGCGGCTCACAGACTCCCAGGCGCCCCTTGCCGTAATGCCCATCTCCTTGTGGTCGTAGCCGACGGAGCCACCGGAGGCAAAGGCGTCACCGAGCCAGAAGCCGTACTCGGCCGAGAGGCCGTTGGCTATATCCGAGAAGGTCGCCGTGCCTTTGTCTGCTGCGACGACGAGGTACGGGTCGTCATCGTCGTAGCGCACGACGTCGGGCGGAGGGACGATCTCGTCGCCCGAGATGTTGTCCGTAACATCCAGCATGCCCCGGATCAGGGTCTTGTAACACGCGACGACCTCTTGCTGTAGAGCCTCGCGCCCTCCTTCCGCGGGCGGGCGTTTCACCACGAAACCACCCTTCGCCCCGACGGGGACTATCACGGCGTTCTTCACTGTCTGGGCCTTCATGAGGCCGAGGATCTCGGTCCTGAAGTCCTCGCGCCTGTCCGACCAGCGGATTCCGCCGCGGGCGACCTCTCCGCCGCGCAGGTGTACCCCTTCGGTGCGTGGGGAGTAGACGAAGATCTCGAATCGGGGTAGTGGCCGTGGCAGGCCGGGAATCCTCTCAGGGTCGAGCTTGAAAGAGAGGTGAGGTTTGGGATCTCCATCCGGCGTGCTCTGGTAGTAGTTCGTCCGCAGGGTCGCCAGGGTGATATCGAGAAACGTGCGCAGGATGCGGTCCTCGTCCAGGCTCTCGACTGCCTCTAGGGCTTGTTCGATCTCCTCTTTCAACCGCCCGCTCTCCGCCCCCGCTTTGTTCTGGCGCGACGGGTCGAGGCGTGCCTCGAAGAGATCCACGATGAGCCTCGCTATGTGCTGGTTGGTGACGAGTGCATCCTCCATGTAGTCCTGGGAGAACGTCGAGCCGGTCTGGCGCAGGTACTTACAGTAGGCCCTGAGGATGGAGATCTCACGCCAGGTAAGGCGGGCGCGCAACACGAGACGGTTGAAGCCGTCGTTCTCCACGGCCCCACGCCACGCGCGGACGAAGGCGTCCTGGAAGATCTCCTTGACCTCACCGGTCTGCAGCTCGTCGCCGGCCTCGTGGACGAGGCCGAAGTCGTAGATCCAGACCGGAGGACAGCCCGCCGGCTTCACCTCGTGTGGGCGCTCGTCGACCACCTCGACTCCCATGTCCTCGAGCAGCGGCAGGATCTCCGAGAGCAAGACCTGCTCGCCTAGCCTGAATAGCTTGAACCCGAGGAAGTCCTTCGGCTCTTCGATAGGGTGGTAGAGGCTCATGCCCAGGTCGTCGTCGGATTTCAGGGTCTCCATCCGCTGGACGTCCGAGACGGCCGTGCGGGGCAGGAAGCCTGCACGGTAGCCGGGGGAGAATGCGTCGCGGTACTTGCGGAACAACTCTATGCCCCGCTCCTCGCCGCACTGTTCGATCATGGCGTCGTAGAGGTTATCCGTCCAGGAGCGGGTCGTCTCGACGATGCGGCCTTCGATCTCCGCCTCGTCGTATTCCGGTGTCTCCCCAGGCTGCGTGTAGATTATGAAGTGAATGCGAGCGAGCACCGACTCCGAGAGCCTGACGTTGTACTCCACATTCGCTCCATCGAAGGCCTTGAGGAGTATGTCCTGCATGCGTTCCCGGATCACGGTGTTGTAGCGGTCGCGAGGAACGAAGACGAGGCAGGAGAAAAAGCGTCCGTAGGTGTCGCGCCTGACGAAGAACCTGACGCGCTGGCGCTCCTGCAGGTGGAGTATGCCCATCGCTATCTCGAAGAGTTCCTCCTTGGAGATCTGGAACAACTCGTCGCGCGGGTAGGTCTCCAGGATCTCGAGCAGGTCCTTCTCGTTGTGGCTCCCCTCGGGGAAACCGGACCTCTGTAGAACGTAACGCACCTTGCGCCTGACGAGCGGGATGTCGAAGACGCTCGCGCTGTAGGCGGAGAAGGTATAAAGCCCCAGGAACCGCCGCTCCCCCGTGACCGCGCCCGACTCGTCGAACTTCTTGATGCCGATGTAGTCGAGATAGGAGGGCCTGTGCACCGTCGCCCGCGAGTTCGCCTTCGTCAGGTTCAGGAGCTTGGGTGTGCGAACTAGCCTCCTCACATCGGGCGGGAGCTCGGCGAGAGCGCGGGAGACCGGCCCTGACTCCGACTGCCTCAGGATGCCGAGCCCCGATCCTTGCACAGCGCAGAGAACTTCTTCGCCGTTTTGCGTGGTCAGGTCGTACTCGCGGTAGCCGAGGAACGTGAAGTTGTCGGCGTCGACCCACTCCAGAAACGCGCGGGTCTCGGCCAGGTCCTCAGGCTCGAAGTCGGGCGGGTTCTCCTCGAGCACGGAGACGATGTCCCCGACCCTCCTGCGCATCTCGGGCCAGTCCTCGACGGACGCCTTCACGTCGGCGAGGGTGTTCTCGATGGATTGCTTCAGGTCTTCTAGCACGAACGGCTCCGTCTGGCGGTCCACCTCGACGTGGATCACAGACTCGGAGATAATGTCTTCCCCGTCTGCGTCAGGAGGCAGGATGTCGATGAGCCGGCCTTCCGCGTCGCGGCGCACCTTCATGACGGGGTGGAGGATCATGTGTATGGCGTAGCCCTGGCGATTTATCTCCATCCTCGTCGAGTCGACCAGGAAGGGCATGTCGTCGTTCACCATCTCTATGACGGTATGGGTCGACTGCCAGCCGTGTTCCTCGAAATGGGGGTTGTAGACCCGGATCTTCCACTCCCCTGGCTCGCGCCGCCCCGCAAAGCTCCAGTGGGAGAGTGCGGCCCCGTAGGCGTCGATAGGCGAGCGGTCCTCCAGGTCTTCAGTGTCGATCCACCCGTAGTACTGGCGCGCGAACTCCTCGACCCGCGGTGCCTGGTCCTCCTGGAGCTGCTCCTTGATTCGGGCCACGACCTTGTCCAGAAGCTCGTCCTTTACCAGCATCAGCACACTCCTCCAACGCTTCCCTTGTGGTAGGAATCATTGTAGCCCAACCCACCGTCCTGCTCGCCTGCGACGATCCCGGTTCATAGCCGTGCTTGCTATAGTCATAAGCACAAACCGTTAAACTCCGGAGGATTTCATGAACTTCTTACTCAGTCCTCAACAGCGAGATATCAAAGAGCGCGCAGCGGCATTCGCCGACCGCGAGGTAGCGCCCCACGCGGCTGAGCTAGATCGGCAGGCCCGTGTTCCTTTCGAGACGGTGGAGAAACTGGCCGAAGCCGGCTTCATGGGTCTGTGCGTGCCCGAGGAGCTCGGTGGGGCTGGGATGGACTTCCTATCCTACTGCCTATTGATCGAGGAGATCAGCCGTGCGGACGCCGGGGTGGGCGTAACGCTCGCGGTCCACACCAGCGCGGGCACACTGCCCATCGTGATGTTCGGCACCGAGGAGCAGAAGGCGCGGTGGGTACCGCCGCTGGCGCGCGGAGAGAGGACCGGATGCTTCGCCCTGACTGAACCGGAGACGGGCTCGGACGCCTCCGCGATCCAGACGCGGGCCGAACGGGTCGAGGGCGGCTACCGCATCTCAGGGCACAAGCAGTGGGTTACGAACGGGCGCGTCGCAGGGACCATGATCCTCTTCGCCCGCGCCCTCGAAGGTGTTATGGCGTTTGTTTTGGGAATGGACGCCGAAGGAATCTCATTCGGCAAGCACGCGGAGAAGATGGGCGTAATCTCCGCCACCACGGACGATGTCCTCTTCGATAACGTCTTCGTCCCTGAAGAGGACCGGCTCGGGGAAGAGGGAAGAGGGCTTCGCGTCGCGCTCGGGACGCTGGATACGGGCAGGATCGGGGTCGCCGCGCAGGCCACAGGCATCGCCGAGGCGGCCTTCCGCTATGCCACCCAGTACGCCGCAGGACGCACCACGTTCGGGAAGCCGATCGCCGAGCACCAAGCAATCGCCTTCAAACTGGCTGACATGCAGACGAAGATCAGGGCGGCCCGTCTCCTCGTCTACGAGGCAGCCTGGATAAAAGACCAGGAGATGCCGCACGGCGAAGCAGGCGCCCGCGCCAAGCTCTACGCCTCGCAGGTAGCGAACGAGGTAGCGTATGAAGCCGTCCAGATCCTTGGCGGCCGGGGATACATGAAAGACCATCCCGTAGAGCGGTACTACAGGGACGCTAGGGTGACGGAGATCTACGAGGGGACCAGTGAGATCCAACGCCTCGTCATCTCCCGCGCCATCCTCAAGGAGCGGGCCGAAGCCCCTGGCGGCGTCGAGGGATCGCGGCCTGTGGTCGGATAGCCGACGATGCACCCCTCTCGGCAAGCTACGGAGAAATCCTGAAAGCTGATGCCTGAAGCCGCGGTTCGTAAAGAGATTTAATCTCTTTACAAACCGCCCTCGTACTCATTAACCGTGCTCGAACCGCTTGTAACGTAAGCGGCATCCGCGTAGCCGGGCGACTAGCCTCAGCACAGCCATGAGCAGACGTTGAGCCAGGATCAGGGGCCCGGGCTGTGCCACGTGTGGGCGGCGCCGACCTTCGCAACGTAGCTCTCCCTGCCGCAACACATGCTGCCGCCCATCTGCTTGCGGCGGTGAGCAAGCTCCCCGCGGGGTGAACGGGGCGGCCGCGACGAGTATGGCACCAGGGGGAAGCCGAACTCGACCCCAGCCTACTGGCCCGTTTCGTTCCCGCCCGTCGTTCCCGCCATCTCCGCCTCGTCGAGAACCTCGAAGCCGAGGTTTCCCTCCTCGGTACCGACCACCACCTTCTCGCCGGGGTTCAAGGAGCCCGAGAGGACCATGCTCGCCAGCTCGTTGTCCACCCGACGCTGGATGGTGCGCCTCAAGGGCCTGGCTCCGAACTCGGGATCGAAGCCCTCCTCGGATATCAGACCGACCGCCCCCTCGGTGAACTCGACCTCGATGCCCTGGGCTCTCAGACGTCGGGTGGTCCGGTCGAGGAGCAGACGCGCTATCTCGCCTATCTGCTCTTTGTCCAGCGCGCGGAAGACGATGACCTCGTCTATGCGATTCACGAACTCGGGCCGCAAGGTGTTCTTGAGGATGGCCATCATGTCGTCCTTGAGCTCCTCAAAGGACTCGCTCTTGCGGGCGTGGGCCTGGATCCTCTCGGCCCCCATGTTTGAGGTCATGATGATTACCGCGTTCTTGAAGTCAACGGTGCGTCCCTGAGAGTCCGTCAGGCGCCCATCGTCGAGGATCTGGAGCAGGATGTTGAAGACGTCCGGGTGCGCCTTCTCGATCTCGTCGAGGAGTAGCACACTGTAGGGGCGCCTGCGCACGCTCTCGGTGAGCTGGCCGGCCTCCTCGTACCCGACGTAGCCCGGAGGGGCACCGACAAGCCTTGAGACCGTGTGGCGCTCCTGAAACTCGCTCATGTCGATCCTGACCATCGACGCCTCGTCCCCGAATAGGGCCTCGGCGAGCGTGCGCGCGAGCTCGGTCTTGCCGACGCCCGTGGGCCCGAGGAAGAGGAAGCTGCCTATGGGGCGGTTGGGGTCGGAGAGGCCTGCCCTCGCCCTCCGGATCG
>DASQWQ010000201.1:0-12339 GCA_035640175.1 Rubrobacter sp.
GGTAATTTACATTTTCGAACGCCTGTGCGAAGCATCCGGCCGATACCCACACCTCATACTTAACGGAGGGTGAGTTGCACCCAGTGTCCTGAGGAGCCGGGCCGAGTCAAAGCCGGGTTGCTGCTACACGAAAGTGGTATCTTGCGGGCTTCGCCGAGGTACCCGTCTTAGAGCCGACGGTGCGACTGAGTACTTGCCCTCATTCTTAACTGTATATCTTGCTTGCAGAGGAATCGGCGACGCGTAACCCTCCGCCTCCTGACACCACTCTGATACCACCGCGAACGCAATACGGTGCAACACGCAGCAAGGCAGAGAAAGGAAACCCCTCTAAATATGCGGCATTTGCAATCCCCTGCACACCCCTGCGACGCCTGACCGCACAATCGTAATGAGTGGGTCAGCGGTTCGAGTCCGCTCGTCGGCTCTCTGTGCACTGGCACTAAGACATCGAGGCAGAACAGCCTCGATGTGCCACCTTCGCTGAAGGAAGCGAACGTGAGCCCGACGACCTGACATCCATGCGAAACTGCAAAACGCTAAAGGTCAGGTTCCACACCTTACTGAGCCAGGATGAGACTTGGCAACTGGAAGTGGTGCGTGCCTAAAGAATAGTAGGGGCGCTATGCTCTCTTCCTACATCGGTGAGTAAGAGCGACAACCAGCCCTCCATTCAGTGTGGCTCCCGTGCTTGCGTTAGACAGAGGAGGCCGCAGTTCGGCTAGTAAGCCGTTCGGTCGCACCCAGATGGCGAGCAGCACACTCGAAAGGAACAGGTCAGCGGTTCGAGTCCGCTCGTCGGCTCTTCTTTTCCGCATAGATAAGTGGCATACTCTCCGCAAGGAGAAGGTCCTGGACCGAGTCAGGCAGCTTTTTGACCCTAGGCAGAGGGCGGTTTGAGTCCGGCCGATTGACGCGGGTCAGTACGGCGATCTATGCTGAGGCTGGTATGTGAGGGAAGGAAGGCCGGATGAGCGCCTCAAACGCCGTGTGGAGACCGGCGGAAGAATGCTCACCATCAGACGTTCACGAAATGCAGAGGCGGACTCCATGAGTCTCATTGCTGGCATCGACGTCGGTGGCACTTTCACCGACGTCGTTGTGTACGACACCGAAACCGGTTCGGCACGGACGGCGAAAGTGTTTTCCACTCGCAACCAGGCGGACGGCCTTCTGCGAGGACTCCATCAAGCCGTGGAGACGGTGGGGCAGCTTGCGGCTGTAGTGCACGGCACTACTGTGGCGACCAACGCCATCCTCGAGCGCACGGGCGCGAAGGTGGCTCTCGTCACCACCGTCGGATTTCGAGATGTCCTGGAGCTTCGCCGGCGTGATCGTCCCGACACCTACGGACTTACGGGTGGATACCGGCCGTTGATTCCCCGAAGTCGTTGCGTCGAGCTCAATGAGCGGATTGGCGCAAAGGGTGAGGTCGTCGTGGAGCTCGACGTGGACAGCGTGCGGCGCGTCGTCGGTCGACTCAAGGAGCTCGATATCGAGGCGGTAGGCGTGTGCCTGCTTCACAGCTACGCCGACCCTGTGCATGAGACCGTACTTGCGGAGGCCCTGCGTGACGCCTTGCCCGGCGTCCATCTGAGCGTCTCAAGCGCCTTGGCCACCGAGGCTGGAGAGTTCGAGCGCGCGTCTACGACAGCGATCAACGCGTTCGTGCAACCCCGCATGGCGGAGTATCTTCGTGAGGTGCGTCGGCGGCTCACCGAGGAGGACTTCACCCAGGACGTATGGGTTATGCAGTCGAGCGGGGGACTGATGCAGATCGACCGTGCAGCGGAGCAGCCCGTGCGCACGGTTCTGTCCGGTCCGGCAGGTGGTACGGTGGGTGCCGCAGAGCTCGCGACGCTAGCTGGTATCGAGAACGTGATCTCCTGTGATATGGGAGGCACCAGCTTTGATGTGGCCCTCATTCCTGGAGGTATGCCAGCCCAGTCGACGGGGCGGCAGATCGCGTATGGCGTCCCAGTGCAGCTTCCGATGGTTGACATTCATACCATCGGAGCCGGGGGTGGCAGCATTGCCTGGGTCGACCGCGGTGGAGTGCTGCAGGTCGGCCCCGAGTCCGCAGGTGCGGAGCCCGGCCCGGCGGCCTACGGCAGGGGTGGAGACTTGCCCACCGTCACAGACGCCAATGTCGTGCTCGGGAGGCTAGATCCACAAGCGCAGCTCGGCACTGAAGAGGGGTTCCACATCAACGTTGCGGCGGCCGAGAGCGCCATCCGAAGACGAATCTCCGATCCACTCGGGCTCAGCCTCATCGACGCAGCCTTGGGCATCCTCCGAGTTGCGAACGTAAAGATGGCTGGCGCGATCCGGCGAGTCTCCGTCGACCGAGGCCATGACCCGAGAAGGTTCGCGCTCGTCGGGTTCGGTGGCGCAGGTCCCGCTCACATCGTCGAGTTGGCCGCAGAGATCGGATCGACGCGCGTGTTGATACCTCCGCAGCCTGGCATCACCTCAGCACTTGGTTGCTTGCTCGCCGATGTTCGTCATGACTTCGTGCACGCCGTCAATGCCGACGTGGAAATGGTAGCGGCGGAGCAGATCCGTCAAGTTTTCGCGGCCCAACGAGAACAAGGAGTGCGAATACTTCGCCAGGACCAATTCCCGGACGAGCAGATCGAAGTCCACCACTACGCCGATATGGCCTACGCCAAGCAGTTGCACTACCTTTTAGTGCCACTGCCGGGTGCAGTCCAACAGTGGACCGGAAAATACCTCACGGAGGCCTTTCTGGAGCACTACCGGGCGACTTACGGGGGGCTTCTACGACGGAGCAACGTGAAACTCGTCAACCTCCGGACGGTCGTGGTCGGCAAGCGGGAGACTTTGCATTTCAAAAGCGAACCAACTGTCGAACACCGCAAGCCTCGACGCCGGTCGGTGACGTTCGTGGAGGGCACGTTCGAGACACCTGTGGTGTCTCGAGCAGCGCTGCAGCTGGGCGAGCGATGCGACGGGCCTGTGATCGTGGAGCAGCAGGACACCACTACCGTCGTACCGCCCTCGGCGGTTGTCGAGGTGCACCCGACCGGCTCCCTTATCGTGGAGGTGCGACCGTGACAAACGTGGACCCGACCACGCTCGCTGTCGTGCGCGGTCGGCTCGAGCAGACCACAGACGAGATGGATACCGTCTTCGAGCGCATGGCCTTCTCGCCGGTGATCTCCGATGCCTGGGATCGTGCGGATGGGATCTATCGCCCCGATAACGGCAGCATGATCGTACAAGGCGAACGAGGTCTTCCAATTTTTGTTGGAACCATGCAGTACGCAACCCGGGCCGTTATCGACCACGCCGGGAAGCCGCGGCCTGGCGACATCTTCATGATCAATGATCCGTACCTGGGCGGCACGCACATTATGGACGTGAAGATGGTGCGCCCGTTCTTCCACGACGGTGAGCTGTTTTGCTACCTGGCGAACACTGGTCACTGGCCAGACATCGGAGGGCGCGTCCCCGGTGGATTCTCCTCTGCCGCCACCGAAGTGTACCAAGAGGGGTTGCGTGTCCCGCCAGTTCGTCTGTTTTCCGATGACGAGCTCAATGGCGACATGCTCGCCATCCTTCAGGCTAACAGCCGCATCCCCGAAGACATTGAAGGTGACGTCCACGCCCAAGCGACCGCCCTACGGGTAGGTGAGGACCGGCTCGCTGAGCTGCTTGAGGAGTATGGGAAAAAATCCGTGCTCGCGTGCATCGACGAGCTTGAGGTACGGGCCGAGCAGCAGATGCGTTCCCATCTCGATGAGGTGCCGGATGGCACGTACCGCTTTGTGGAGGAGATGGACAACGACGGCATCGATGACGTGCCACTGCGTATCGAGGTCGCCGTGACCGTTCGCGGTCAGCACCTGAAGGTAGATTTTACGGGCAGCTCTGAGCCGTGCACGGGCCCGATGAATAGCGTGTACGCCGCAACCGTGTCCTCATGCGCTGTGGCACTGAAGCACGTCTGGCCGGACGTATCACTCAACTCAGGCATGTTTGCACCCTTGGATTTCGTGATTCCCGACACCACATTCCTCAACGCAGCCGCTCCCCAGCCCGTCGCTGGCTGCGCCGCAGAGACCTCGCAGCGCATCATCACTGCGGTCATGGGTTGCCTTGCGCAAGCGGTTCCCGATCGCGTTCCGGCGGGGTCTTGCGCGACGATCAACAACCTGTCGATGGGCGGCGTCGACGCCGCCGGGGACCCTTACGTGATGTATGTGTTCCTCGGGGGCGGATACGGCGGCCATGAGTCGGGCGACGGTCTGACCAACGGGTGCTCACTCATGAGCGTTGCCCGAACACAGTCGTTGGAGGTCCTTGAGCAGCGCTACCCCGTCCGCTTCAACCGCTATGCGATGCGGGAGGGCTCCGCAGGAGTCGGACGCCGCCGAGGTGGCTTCGGGGTCGAGTTTGAGTTCACGTTCACCGGTCGCAGCGGCAGGGCGTCGCTTTTGGGCGATCAGGCGAAGAGTCCGCCTCGGGGTGTAGGCGGCGGCAGCAACGGGGCCCCTGCAAGCCCTTACTTCGTGCTCGCGGGGGAGCACACTGTCCTTCCCATGATCTCCAAGGGTGAGAACATACCCTTGCACCCCGGAGACGTCGTCTGCCTGCGGACGGCCGGGGGAGGGGGGTACGGACCTCCTTCAGAACGCGACCCGCAGCTGGTGCGCCGAGACGTCGACGACGGGTACATCACCGAAGCCGAAGCGTCCGAACTCTACGGAAGGATCGAGAGTCATGAGTGATTCGGCACTGCTCGCCCCCCCAGGACCACATCTGCCCGTCGTGTCGCACGGAGAGGGTGTGTGGCTCGTTGACGAGGCGGGACGTCGATACCTCGACGGCAGCTCCGGCGCCGTTGTGACTAGCCTTGGGCACAGCAACCGTGAGATTGCCTCGGCGCTGCAGAAGCAGGCCATGCTGGTGGCCTTCGCGCACCGGACACAGTTCCGTAATCGCCCCGCCGAGGAGCTCGCTGCTGCCCTCGTAGACCTTGTCTCGCCTCCCCTCGCCCGTGCTGCGCTGCTTTCGTCGGGCTCGGAAGCCAACGAGCTCGCCATCAAGCTTGCCGTTCGCTTCTGGCAGAAGCAAGGGCAACCGCGCAAGCACGGCATCATTTCGCGCTGGACCAGCTATCACGGGTCCACGCTAGGGGCACTGTCCGCTACCGGGCACCCAGCCCGTCGAAGGCCGTTCGCGGACCTCCTGCACCCGTTCCCTAGGGTTTCTCCTCCTTACTGTCTACGGTGCCCTGTTGGTGCGTCACCGGAGAACTGCGCCGAGGCGTGCTTGGAGGACCTTGAAGTGGCGATACAGCGCGAGGGCCCAGAGCAGCTCGCCGCGTTCATCGCCGAGCCGGTGGTGGGTGCCGCAGCCGGTGTACTCGTCCCCCCTTCTGGCTACCACGAGCGAGTGCGCGAGCTCTGCGACCAGTACGAGCTCCTGTGGATCGCTGATGAGGTCATGTCCGGCTGCGGACGCACCGGACGCTGGCTGGCGGTCGAGCACTGGGACACCGTTCCCGACCTGGTGACTCTTGGCAAGGGCCTGACAGGCGGCTACGCGCCGTTGTCGGCGGTTCTTTGCACGTCAAAGTTGGCTGCAGCCCTTGGGTCGGATGAACTTGGCGCTGCAGCCGCACACACGTACACCAACACGCCGTTGCCCGCGGCCGTCGGGCTCGCGGCCCTAGAGGTAATGAAGCGACAGGATTTGGTTGCCCGTGCGTCCACGCTCGGCGTTGTGCTCCACGAGGCCCTCGTCTCGCTCAGCCAAGAGATCGAGATTATCGGGGACGTCCGAGGGCTGGGCCTCCTGCAAGGCGTTGAGCTGGTAGCTGATCTACAAACGCTCGAACCTTTCGATCCCAAGCTTCGCGTCACTGCTCGCCTCGTAGAGGCCGCTCGTCATCGCGGGTTGTTGGTGTATCCGGCGGCCTTGGGTATTAATGGGCAGGCGGGCGACGCCATAGTTGTCGCCCCACCCTTGATCATCAGCGAGACGGACATTGGGGAACTCGTAACCCGACTTCGGGAGGCGCTGCTCGATGTTAGTGTCGACCTAAACGAAGCCCGACCCCCGCACGGGTTCCTACGAGGCGGTGGAACAACCCTGGGGGTAAGCGGAGAAGAGTCATCGTCCGCGGTGCCTGCGCGGGGCAGCAAGAGTCGAGAGGAGGAGTAAAGGTTATGGAACGAGTTGGCGGGGAAGCAATAGGTCAGCAATCGTCTGTTCGACAGGTGGCGGTCGCTAGCTTCGTGGGCACAGCCCTCGAGTGGTACGACTACTTCATCTACGGTACGGCGGCGGCGCTGGTCTTTCCGGCACTGTTTTTCCCAGGATTCTCGACGTTTGCCGGGACCTTGGCGTCCTTCGCTACTTTCGGGGTTGGGTTCTTCGCTCGCCCGGTAGGAGCGGTGTTCTTCGGCCATTATGGGGACAGAGTGGGCCGCAAGGCGGTGCTGGTCACCACACTCCTTATGATGGGTGTTGCCACGTTCCTTATCGGCATCCTCCCGTCGTACGAAGCGATCGGGGTACTGGCCCCGGTGGTTCTTGTCGTACTGCGGCTCTTACAGGGCTTCGCCGTAGGGGGAGAGTGGGGCGGCGCGGTGCTTATGGCGGTGGAGCACTCCCCCTCCGAGACGCGGGGCTTCTTCGGGAGCTGGCCACAGATGGGCGCCCCGGCGGGGCTCGTGCTCTCGACGGCCGCATTCACCCCGTTTGCGGCTCTCCCGGAGGAGCAGTTTCTGTCCTGGGGCTGGCGTGTCCCGTTTCTCATTAGCCTCTTGCTCATAGCGGTCGGGTTGTACATCCGCCTCAGGATCACCGAGTCTCCCATCTTCTCGCAAGTCAGGGAGACACATGCGGAGGCGCGCGCGCCGATTGTCGACGTTGTGCGCACCTACCCAAAGAACATCGCCCTGGGTACGGGAGCTCGCATAAGCATCGACATTGCCTTCTACATATTCGCGGTCTACACGCTTTCCTACGTCACCGAGCAGCTCGGACTGCCTAGTAGTACGGTCTTGACCGGACTCCTGATCGCGGGTGTTATCGAGATCTTCACCATACCCTTTTTCGGCTCGCTATCTGATCGTCTCGGCCAACGACAGGTCTTTATCGGGGGCGCAGTATTCTTGGCTTTGTTCGCCCTTCCTTTCTTCTGGATGCTCAACACAAAGGTAAGCGTTCTCATCTGGCTCGCCTTGGTAGTAGGTCTCAGCGTCGGCCACGCCGCAGCTTACGGCCCAATGGCGAGTTTCATGGCCAGGCTCTTCGGAGCACGCGTCCGCTACAGCGGAATCTCCTTGAGCTATCAGCTCGCCGGGATATTGGGAGGCGCCTTGGCACCGTTCATCGCGGTCTTACTGTACGGGGCAATCGACGGTCCGGAGCTCATAGCGCTGTACATGGCCGCGCTGTGCGGCCTCACCGTCGTATGCGTTTACCTCGCCTCGGATTTCCCAGGGGACGACCCCGAAGAGAGGCGGCTGGCTGCCGAAAGGCAAGAGGCGGCGGGTCAGAGATAAGCGTCGGTTTGCGGGCGTGAAAAGCGCGACTGCTGTCTGGATCATAAAGGCAGTGCTCACCCCATCGCCCAGCGCGGCGGGACGCAGCAGGTCGGAGAATTGCAAAGCGAGTCGCAATCGATCCAAGCGCAGAACGCCCAGTCCATGCGTGCAAACCTCAAGATGGGCGCAGGAGAGTTGCCCCTCGGCTGACCTGTAGTACGAACCACCTCGCGTATTTACGAGATCGGTGCTATGTAGCGCAGCATCGCCCAGAAATGGCAGGCGCTTCCTGCCATGACGAAGAGGTGCCACAGCTCGTGGAAACCGAATATTCCTGGCACCAGGTTGGGGCGCTTCAGACCGTAGATCAGGGCTCCAGCGCTATAGACGAGACCGCCGCCGAGGATCCAGGCTATCCCACCTGAAGGTATCGCCCGGAAGATTGGGGAGGCGGCGATCACGGCGAGCCACCCCATAGCCAGGTAGATCCCCACCGAGAGCCAGCGCGGAGCGTCCATCCACAGAAGTTTGAGCACGACGCCGCACAACGCCAGCGTCCAGATCAAACCGAGCAATCCCGTCCGCCAGCCACCGTCCAGCGCGAGCACGCAGATAGGGGTGTACGTGCCTGCTATGAGGATGAAGATCGTCATGTGATCCAACCTCCTCAGCCTCGCGGTCGCGGACGGGGAGACGGGCAGAAGATGGTACAGAGCGCTCGCCCCGTACAACGCGACGAGGCTGAGACCGAAGATACCGAAAGCCACGAGTTGGTCCACCCTGCCAGCCGCCTTCGTCAGCAGAAAGATCAAAGCGACCAGGGCGAGCAGAACCCCCACGAGATGGGTGAGCCCGCTGACGGGTTCTCGCAGCCTCCTTTTCATCCCTTGCCTCGTATCGCTTCCAAAGGGTAACTACAAGATATTGTGCACCACCAGAGCCACGCCCGTCCTCCAGACGATAGATGTTCTGCACGGAGATCGTATAATCTATGCCACAGGAGCGTATGAGGGGGCATGGCAGAGCGGACGAATGCGCTGGTCTTGAAAACCAGAGGCGGTAGAACGCCCGAAGGTTCGAATCCTTCTGCCCCCGCTTTCCGGCCCTCGGCTCATGCAGGAGATCGCCTCATCTCAATTTTGTTAAAAATTGTTAAAATAATGGAGACTTTTGCGTTTCGATTCTGTACACTGTGGGTACCTTCTCGACTAGAGAGGACAAGTGCAGGCCACTTGAGAGATAGAGTAAACAGAAGGAGGACTGGATGAAGAGGGCAATTTTTCTGGCTATGGCCGCTCTCCTAGCCATGCTGATCCTGGTGCCGATGGCAATGGCTCAGGACACCACCATGATGATGATGGAGACTACGATGGTTTCCGGCGGGGAAGCTGGCGGTATTCCGGAGAGCGGTGGTCCTGCCATCCTTCTGCCGGCGGCCGCGCTGCTTCTCGGGTCGGGCATCCTAACCTACGCGATTCTGCGGCGCAGGTAGTAACCAACTAGAGTTTTACGGGCCGGGTCGTCAGCGGGCCGGCCCTTCTGGAGCCGGGGGAGAGCCTGCACTTCCCTGGCTCTCCGCTTTGTGGTCGCCGGCTCCCCGGCGGCCTTTGTCGTGCGGATAGCTCTGAGAGGTGCGCGATCGAAGAAGGTCGTGCTCAGGGCTAAGAACAAAAAGAAGATCAGGAGAGAATCGTGATGCGACGCAACTTCGGTTTGGTCGTGGTTGCAACCGCTTTGGTAGCGCTATTCCTTTTAGCTCTCGTCCTCGCCCTAGCACAAGGTAAGCTGCCCGTGCTGGCGCTCGATTTCACAGAACACCTTTTCGGGATCGTACTCGCCGTGTTCGTCTTCGAACGGATGCTCGCCTGGCGAGAAGGGCGCCAGTGGCTCGCGGCAAAGGATTGGCTGTATTTGATCCTGCTCGAGACGGTCGATGATCTCCTGAAAGGCTTGCTTCCTGCTACGGTTCCTCGAGAAAACGTTGGAACCGATGAGAAAACTGCCGTCTATGAGGTAACCGGAGAGCGCATTCATGTTGGCGAGACCGTTCGCCACAGTCCGCTTCGGCTCTTGGTCAGACCGGGTGAGAAGGATCTGCAGTCTCACATCTTCTGGTACGCTACGGAATTGGGACCGCTACGATACGTGGAGTTGGCCAAAGAGGCTTTGTCCGACGCTCGGTCACAGATCAGGGATACGTTCGGGTCCTCGGCCCGATTGATGGATGCTGACATCACGACTATGTTGATAAGCTTCGAACAGGCGGCCATGGCCGCCATAAGGCACCTGGATTCGGCCGTGAACATGCGAAACGAAAAGTTGGAGGGTGCGTCGTATCGTGATGACGAGGCATCGACAACGCAGCGTAGAAGAGAAGCCGATAATGAACTGGCCTTCGTTAGCAGCATCATTGTAGAGTCTGTCGTCGATTCGGCGATGAAGCCGAAGACGTGGCTCGAGGATCAGAGGCACACCATGGAGGGTAAGTCATCACCCTTCCTGCGCCTCCGGGCGAGCAGTCGCTCCGGTAGGGGCCCGAAGAAGCACGCCTGAGACGTACCCGATTCATTCCGCCGCCCCCAAAGGAGGGAGTTGAGGCGGAAAGTAAGGCACTATACTCCAGTGAGCTGTGGCTGGGTCGAGCAGGCAACTGGATTGGATCTTGGGCAGCGGAGCCCTCGGGGTCGTGATGCTAGTGGTCCTCGTGTCGCGCGACAGCATGGGACTGATGGAGGGGCTCAGATGGCTGTTCGGTGGGCTCTTTTTGATAGGGAGCGTCGTTGCCGCTCTCTTGGTGGCCTGGCACTTGTGGAGCAGGCCTACGACCCCGACCGCTCCCGACGATCCACCGAAAGGTTAGACCACTACCGAGCACAAAGCTGACGGCCAACCGCTGAGGGCTGACCAGCGCGGGTTGGGAAGGGTCGACTCTTCCCAACCCGCTGTTAGAATCTCTCCATTCGCCCCTCGGCGGTATATTTCCACCGACGCAAGTACTGCCCAGGTTCTGCTGCCGGATAGGGGCCACGCCCGAGATCGTCGACGCCGATTATGCCCTCGCTTGGGTGAGTATTAAACTCGGCGTACGCAAGCGCTTTATCCGCCAGTCGAACGCTGGCATAGTCCCAGGCGTACTGCGGTTCCTTCAGCGAACGTCTGCCCGCGACGAGCCTGGCCCCTAGAGGGATCCGGCAGATGGCCGCTTCGCAGCCCATGTGAAGCTTCCTGCTGCTCACGTAGCCGCGCTCGTCGACCTCCTCCATGGTGAACAGAGCGGGGTCGTCGGGGTCCTCCGCCTGGGGGAATGGATCGGCGGGCTCCCGGGAGGCTTCCCATACCATCGCCCACATCAGCCACAGGCCGATGGCTATCACCAGGCTCTCCAACGCGAGCATGAACCATGCGAACCAGATCATCTCGTGTGCCCGAGGTCGCTCGTCTTGCCTACCGCCGCCATCAATAGTCGCCTTGCGTACTCTTCTCCGCCTTCAGATTCTATCCCCTTGCCGCGTTGCCGTGGCGAGAAGTACAAAACTGTAGTAGCGATGAAAAGTTCTATCGAGTACGAGTCCTAGGAGAGGGACTATCCCGTGCAAATCCTGATGCCTGTAGCCTGACGCGCGGCAAGATTGGACCTTCCGCACGCCGCTTTCAGATATCCCACAGATGTCGTTCGTCCGCGAAGGTGGTCCTGACTGAGAGCCTGGAGACCTTGTAGCCAGTCTCTTCGACGGTACGCTTGATCTCCTCCTGCTCAGCCTTCCCTCCTTCGAATGAGACGGCCACCACGTTCCCTGTGGGACTTGCCTCAACGCCGGAGACGTAGTCCAGCTTCCTCAACACCCCTTCAATATCTTCTAGAGCCGCACCCTCTTTCCCCGCTGGCCTGGTTACGTAGACGTGTACATCTGCCACGGTCGATCCCTTCTCTCACTCAAGTTGGGCTAGGACTACATTGACCTGTGTGCCCCTGATATACCCGAAAAGATTGCAAAACATCCGCGGCATTGGCCGCGAGGCTCGAGATGAGGCCCGATCTCCGGGAGGAGGGTCTCATTGACCGGGAGACAGATTCATCTGGCTTCCACGAGCGCAGTACAGCGCTTCATGTAGCGCAAAGTCACGCCCACCCTCGACAAGCTACTCCTGCGACCTGCTCGGCATGGACGGCGGCGCCAGCGGTTACGCGCTCGTGGGCAGCCCACCGAGCCGCTCGGAAGGTGTGTTGTCTCAAGTTCGCGGGTGAGAAGCTCTCCGAAGTACGTGTCGCAACAACGGCGCTTCTCGAACCAGGCTTCGCTGTTTGCGTTATACTATGCACTCGGAGAACCAAAGAGGGGGGTATCTAATTAAGTGAGTAGGTTAGAGCAGACGCTCAACAAGCCGATTGTGGTGCTGGTCGTTGGGGTGGTCGCCGTAGCCCTCAACGTCTTGTTGTACTTCGGCCTTTTTGTGCCCAGGATGACGCCGCTTATCGCGAACATAAACCCTATTGGTAGCTCCCTTCCTGAGGCCATTAGTAAGTTAGCTCCTGAGTCAGGTCCTGAGGCGGGTAGTAAGTCTTCTGATTCGGAGGCTGGCGGTAAGTCTGATTCGGAGGCTAATAGTAAGTCATCTGCTTCGGAGGCTGGCAGTAAGTCAGGTCCTGAGGCTAGTAGTATATATTCTGCTTCGGAGGCTGGCAGTAAGTCAGTTCCTGAAGAATCTGTTGAGTCGGTTTCCGACTCACCTCCAGACTCACCTCCTCCTGTGTCCCCGCCTCAGCAGCGGTCGTTCCCGCCTCCTCCTCAGCAGCGGTCGTTCCCGCCTCCTCCTC
>DASQWQ010000202.1:0-4304 GCA_035640175.1 Rubrobacter sp.
AGCAAGACGATCAGTGCCGCCGACGCCACCAAGATGTTTCTTCTCATCAATCGGTAGACCACTCGGTAGATGATCCTACCGGCGTGCGCGTTCTGCGTCTATATGCCTAACGGCATATCCTTGCTAGAATGCTCCCGGCCCTTCTTCGTGCTCTTATTGACCCGAGTGCGTGGAATGGGTGTTCTTCGAAGTTCGGGGCGCTCTGCCGGCTCAGCCCTCTCGGTGGTGCCCCAGTTGCCGTAGGAGCCCCTCGGTCTCCACCCACCCCGTGTGCTCGACCAGCTCGCCCCCTCTGAAGCGGTCCGCGAATTCGGCCTCGAAGCTCACCTACCGACCCGTAGGCGGGTACCACATCACCCCACTGCTCCGGTCGGTGCCCGAGAGCACCAGGCGCGTCCTCACTACGTTGCCCTCCGCCTCCTGGCCCTCCACTGAGACCTCCAGATCGGGGTAGCTGGCCCGAAGATCCGCGACGAGGGGCCCCCCATGCCTCCCTTGCCGCGGACACCTCCTCGGGGGTCGCGGAAGTCACTGGAGACCACCTCCTCCACCACCGAGGGGTCGTTCTTCCCGAGGCTCAGCTCGTAGAGGCGCAAGAAGGCCTTCTTGCGCCTCTACGAGCTGAGCCTCCTCCTGCAGGCGCTCCGCCTTCGCAAGCCCCCGCCTGCGCGCACAGCCCAGCAGCATCGCCCCCAAGAGCGTGAAGAGGCAGGCCTCCGCTATCCTCAGTCGGACGCCGAAGAGCACCGTTGTCGTCGCGGCGAGCTGGTTGGAAATGGCGTCCGTTCCTGTCAGCGCGTAGTGTGCACCAAAGACGAGGGACCCAGCTGGCACCCCCAGGATGAGGAGCACCGCTCCAAGCCTCCTGGCGCCCGAGAAGAAGGCCCCCAAACCCAATGAGAGCACCGCCGCGGATCCCAGCAAGTCGATGGCCACCGACGCGAGGGTCAAGACGGGAGAGGGCAAGCCCTTCGGGGACCAAAACGAGGGGTAGAGTTTGGGCGAGAGGCGCACCGCGAGCTCCACCGGAAGCCACGCGAGGAGCAGCGCGGTCCCGATCCTCAGCGCCCGAGACCCCCGACCCAGCAGGGCGGGGACGCCGAGCAGCGAGAGCACCGCGAGGATGTAGCGGGGACGCCGAGCAGCCAGAGCGCCTCGAGGACCCCAGGTCCCCGCCAGACAACCATCAAGGCGGCAAACGAGAACGTCGCGGCCAGGCCTACCACTACCCCGACGAACGCCGCTGCCGACGCCCAGAACAGCGGCTCGCGCAGCAGCTTAACCGGTGGCCTTTCGAGGGTCGGATCGGCAGTGGCGGCGATCGCTTTAATAGGGGAAAGTCTACGCCAACCGCGCGCGAAACACCCTAAGAAAACGCTATCTAGCTAGAGATCCCTGCGGCGCCGGGCCTCGAAGTACGCCGCTTCGGTCATGGCGAGCGCCGTAGAGAGGCGCGTAAGAAGGTCGCGGTAGTTCTCGCCTTCGGTCATGCCCTCAGAGCGCATGAGGCTTTGGGTCGCCCTGATGCGCTGCCCGGCTTCCTTGAGGTTGTCCATCGCCTCTTCGAGGACGGCGTCTTCGTCAGCCATAACAAAAGTATACGGACAGGCGGCATCCTCCGATCACCCGATTGTTTCGCCTTCTCTCGCAAGCACGCTGATTGGGCGCTGCTGAGTAATCGGGGCGGGATCAAGACACTTTGAGACCTCTTCCAAGCGTCGTGGACCTCGAGGTTCGTTCCGACGGTACGCTCCGCGTCGTCGGGTACGCCGCCTTTAGCTCTTAGCTCCGGCCCTTTTTCGGTGCCTCCGCTTATCCGGGACGTTCGCCGCGGACGCTTCTTCCTGGACCGTTGCCAGACCGTTACCCGGGCGTTGCCACCGTGTAACCCACGCCGTGTAGAAAAGGGGACGACGCCCGATCAGGAGGTTACTCAAGATGTCGACCACGTCGAAGGTCGTGCTCGTCGCGTTGGCGCTCGTCTTGATCGTCAACGGTTTCCTTTACTATCGCTACAACCGCCTGCTCGTACAGACGGACGACTCGCTGGCGGTGGCGCGGTCCGAACCGGCGAGCGCGAACCCGAATGGCAAAGACGCCACCGGGGCAGAGAAGACCACCGAGGACAGCGTCCGAGCGACGGTGCGCGTAAGCGGCTCCCCCTCGTGGTTGAAGATAAGGACCGACGGCGCGGTCGCCTACGAGCGAATCGCCGAGCCCGGTTTCTCGCGATCTTTCGAGGGGCGCGACTCGTTGAGCATCTGGACCGGCAACGCCGGCGCTGTCGAGGCGCAGGTCGACGGCCGCGATCTGGGTACCTTGGGGACCGATGGGGAGGTCTTGACCCGCGAGTTCGCGGCGCAGCCCGAGTAAGGATCGGCGTCAGTCCTGGCGTGTCCGACGCTCACCGTACTCCCTCGATCAGGGTTCCCTTCCTTGATCAGGGTCCCGTCGGTGCGCTGCAGCCGCCATGTTCCGCCGAAGAAGTCGTACAGGATCTCTCCTCGGTCAGGGTAGTGGACGACGTCGGGCACCACCCGGAGCCCAAGATGAGGTAGGAGCAGAGCGCCCCCGAACGGTTCACGACTTGGTGGGCGTTCGCCGTGCCCGCTGGCCAGCAGGCCGCGTCGCCAGGACGGAGCAGGTGGGGGCCATCCTCCTCGATCACAGTCGCCTCGCCCGACAGCATGTAAAGGAACTCGTCCTCCTCTTCGTGCCAGTGCCGGTCGGAAGAGCGCGACCCCGGCTGCAGCGTGTGGACGTGGGCGACGAACTGGGCCAACCCGCCCGCCTCTGAAAGGTGCAGAGACTCGCGGGCGTCGTACATCTGGTTGTCTTTTCCTCGTTTCCCGATCCATCGGTGCCTGGTCTTTTCGGATGATCATCTCTGCCCTCCCACGGTGTACCGTGCCTGCGGATGAACCTAACTTTGCCCCCTCAGAGTACCCGCGCAAGGCAGGCGCGTTCCACGCGAGCCCCGGCCATGCGTAGCACGCTCTATGAGTCGGTATGCTTCGCCTTGCAGGGTTCGTCTAGGTGGGTCCGGCCCTTCTTCTCGCCACGATTCACCCGAGCGCGTGGAGAAACTGTTTGGAAAATAGCTGGACGGGCCTGGATCGCGTGTTTTTGGTATCGCAGAGCAGCGATAAGGGTGCTTCTCAGCCCGTTTTTTCGATCCATGCGTTTTTCCGATCCATGGAACCTCAGAGTGGAGCCCAGCGAGACGTCGAAACACCCCTGACCAGACACCCTAGAGGTTCCCTATTCCTCTGCCGAGGCCGAGCCACGATGCTTTACGGCTCCTCAAAGCTGCCTTACCCACCTTTGTAGCCGACGAACGGGTCCTTGAAGGCCCGGAGAGATCTAACGGACAAGCCAACGGCTCCAATCGGATCGTACGCACACCGAGGTCAGGACAAGTCGAAGGCATGCTAGATCGAGTGTCCGGTCTGCTGGTAGGACTGGTTCCCGATGCACTGTCCTCTGGTTACCATAACAGACACATACTGTGACCCTCAGGGAAGGAGCAACCATGGTCGCGCATGAGAACAGTATATGGTTTGGATGCGTGCTCGCGGCGTCTTTGTTTGTCCTCGTGCTGGCCGGATGCGCCGACGTCTCCGAGTCCGGTTCGTCCCAGATGGCACAACCTTCCAAGAAGGGCCCATCCACCGAGACAGGGGAGAGCCACGCTGCTGGAGGTGGGCCCGCCAACTGCAAACCGACTCAGCCCGACACGCTAGGACCTTTCTACGAGCCGGGTGCGCCTGTACGGACGAGCGTCGGCAGTGGGTATGTACTCTCCGGGAGCGTCCTGGCCGCCGAAGAGTGCAAGCCGATCCCCAACGCCCGGATCGAGTTCTGGCTCGCCAACCCTAGGGGAGAGTACGACGATGCACACCGGGCCACGGTGTTTGCCGGCCACAGAGGAGAGTACCACTTGGAGAGCAACGTGCCCGTCTCCTACGGGAGCAGGCCACCCCACATCCACATTCGGGTGAGGGCGCCCGGCTATGAGGAGCTGGTTACCCAACACTACCCGGAGCGTGGCCAGAGGAAGGCGAACTTCAACTTGGTTCTCATAGAGGAGTGAGGATGGTGATCGTCTTCTAGCATCTGCCGCGAGCGGCGCGTTTGACACGCCTTTGAAAACCCTGCCGAATAATCCCTGATCCTTTGCTGACCCCGAGTCAGGTGCCTTAGAGCCGCCTAAAACGCCGTCGGGGGCCGATGGGCGGCCCCGACGGCCCTGGAGGACCCAGAGATGGTACAAACCCTAAAGAAGGCCCTCTAGAGGCACATCG
>DASQWQ010000203.1:0-5437 GCA_035640175.1 Rubrobacter sp.
GAGTTGTTCGGTAGAGTGGATCGGCGAGCGCTCCAGGTAGAGGTCAGCGCGCCCGGGGTAGGGCCCGATCAGGCGGTCGAGGTAGCGCGACTCGAACTTGTGGGTCTCCCTTGCCAGGGCCTCGGCGTCGCTGATCCCGAAATGGCTCGCGCCAGCGGCGAACGTATCCCTGAACGAGAGCGCGCAGAGTGTCGTGTACCCGCCCGCGCTGCCGCCGGTGATCATCAACCGCCCGCCATCCACGAGCCCGCGCTCCGCTAGGTAGACCGCTCCGTTGGCGCAGTCGTCGACGTCGACTACACCCCACGCGCCTTCAAGGCGACGACGGTATTCCCGCCCGTAGCCCGTGCTCCCACCGTAGTTCACGTCGAGCACGGCGATGCCGCGGCTGGTCCAGTACTGGATCCCCGGATCAAGGGCCGTCGTCGATGCCGCGGTCGGACCCCCGTGGCTCATTACGAGGAGCGGGGGGAGCTCGCCATCAGGGGCCGCGTAGTCCCTGTTTTTCGGCGGGTAGAAGAAAGCGTGCGCCGTCCGACCGTTCTCCGTGGGGAACTCGACAGGCTCGGGAACGGAGAGGTAGCCAGGGTCTATCTCCAGGTCGTCCGAGCGTCGCAGGACCTCGTGCATCCCGGTAGACAGGTCCAACCTCACTATGCACGCTGCCTCCGTGGGCGAGCTGCCGCGGAAGACCACACCGCCACCAGCTTCGCCAGCACGCACGTATGCGATGTTCGAGTACGGCGTCTCTAATGGCTCGAGCTCTCCGCTCTCCGCGTCGAGGATGGCGAGGTGTGAGCTCCCGCGCTCCGTGTACGAGCAGACGATGCGCCCCGGCGAGACGAAGGCGTAGGTAGACATCCCGAATGCCCACTGCGGCAGGCCGAACTCCGCTTGCTTCTCGCAGAGGGGCTCGATACGTCCCTCGCGCCAGCGGTAGAGGTTCCACCAGCCCGTCCGGTCCGAGACGAAGTGGAGCGTGCCTTCTGGGGACCACTCTGGTTGGAAGATGGATTCATCCTGGCCGCCGGCGACCTGCTCGACGTTCTCGGGGAACCCGTCAGCGGCGAGATCACAGACCAGAAGCTCGGTACCGTCCCAGGGCATGTTCGGATGGTTCCACGTCAGCCACCCGAGACGCCGGCCATCGGGGCTCAGGCGCGGCGAGGAGTAGAAGTCGTTGCCCGAGACGAGCACGCGCTCCTCTCCGCTTTCGAGGTCTACGCCGACAATCTCGTTTACGGGTTCGTGCCCGACGTGATTCTCCCTCACGGCGATCAGGCGGCGCCGGTCCCGATCTACTACCATGTCCGCGTATCGTCTGCCGGTCTCCGCCGAGAGCGGTGCCGGTTCGCCGCCAGGGGCCAGGTAGAAGATCCTCTGGTCGGCGAAGTTTGAGAAGTAGACCGTGCCTCTGTTGGCGGTGAAGCCGCCGCCCCCGTATTCGTGTACCCGCGTGCGCGCATTGAGAGGCTGCGGCGTAACGTCCTCGGTACGTCCGTCTGGGGTCAGGTACACGACGACGTTACGCCCGCCCTCGTCGGGGCGGCTCTCCAGCCAGTACACGTCCCTACCATCGATCACGACTTCCGCCAGCCCCACTACGTCCCTGACGATTACGTCTGAGGAGATCGGAGACCTCCAGGAACCGTAGGGCGCGACTCCACGTTCGGACATAGTTCGGCTTCTCCGCGTTACTCTTCGGCCTTACTCAGTCGGAGGACTCGAAGACCAGCCACGAGCCCTTGAGGCCGTCGCTTATCGTTTCGCCCCCCCTGCGGGGTACCACGCCCACGAGCCGGTCGCCCTCCCGGACGAAGTCCTCGAGCGTCTCTACCACCTCATCGCGGTGCAGAACGAAGACGATCCGATGTTGCATCGTGAGCTCCTCTATCGACTCGCGTCTCGCCTCTTCAGCCCCTACGGCCTCGGCCAGAAGCCGCTCCCGCTCGGCTGCCTCGGCCCACAGCCGGCTTCGGCTCGCGTCGGCCTCAGCCTGGAGGGCGGCGTCTCGCTTGCGCCAATCTTCCAGGTGCTCCTCGATCCTGTGCAGTATCCGCTCTATGGCGGACGTGCGATGCTCGCCCATCACCAGCCTCCTCTATCCGTGTACCCGAGCGCTACTCACTCTACCCCTGTTTCGCCCGTCGTGCCTGATCCTTCCTCGAGTACCTCCAGGGGCTACGTCTTGAGCCGGTAGCCGGTCTTGAAGATCCACCACACTGCCGCCAGGCAAAGGGTCAGGAAGAGGAGGGTCATGGCCAGGCTCACGCTAACGTTCACGTCGGCGATGCCGTAGAAACTCCAACGGAAGCCGCTGATCAGGTAGACGATGGGGTTGAAAAAGGTGACCGTCTGCCAGAAAGGCGGCAGCATATTGACGGAGTAGAAGCTGCCACCGAGGAAGATCAGGGGCGTGATGATGAGGAACGGCACGAGCTGCAGCTTCTCGAAGCCTTCGGCCCAGATGCCGAGGAGGAAGCCGAAGAGGCTGAAGGTCACGGATGTGAGCACGAGGAACGTGATCATCCACAGCGGGTGCGCGATCTCGACCGGCACGAACAGGCCCGAAGTGGCCAGGATGATCAGGCCCAGAATGATCGACTTGGTCGCAGCCGCTCCGACGTAGCTGATGACGATCTCGACGTAGGAGACGGGGGCCGACAAAAGCTCGTATATCGTGCCCGTGAACTTGGGGAAAAATATGCCGAACGACGCGTTGGAGATGCTCTGGGTCAGCAGCGACAGCATGATCAACCCCGGCACGATGAAGGCGCCGTAGCTGACCCCGCCGATATCCGTGATGCGCGAGCCGATGGCCGCGCCGAAGACGACGAAATACAGAGATGTCGAGATAACGGGCGTGACGATGCTTTGCAGCAGCGTACGCCCGGTCCTCGCCATCTCGAACGTGTAGATCGCGCGGATCGCGTGAAAGTTCAATCTCTCTCCTTCACCAGACTGACGAAAATATCCTCAAGCGAGCTCTGTTTCGTCTGGAGGTCCTTGAATTTGATGCCAGCCCCGTTGAGGTCTGCGAGCAAAGCCGCGATGCCAGCGCGCTCGGTTTGCGTGTCGTACGTGTAGATCAACTCGGTGCCGTCCGCCACCAGTTCCAATCCGTAGCCGGCGAGTTCGTCTGGAACCGTGTCGAGCTTGCCGTGCAGTTGTAGGGTCAGTTGCTTCTTGCCGAGCTTGCGCATGAGCTCGGCTTTGTCTTCGACCAAGACGATCTCACCGTTGCTGATCACCCCGATCCGGTCTGCCATCTCCTCGGCCTCCACGATGTAATGGGTTGTCAGGATGATGGTCACGCCGTTTTCGCGCAGCGAGCGCACCGTCTCCCACATGGCCCTTCTCAACTCGACGTCCACACCCGCCGTCGGCTCGTCGAGGAAGAGGATCTGCGGCTCGTGCGACAGGGCCTTGGCGATCATGACCCGGCGCTTCATGCCGCCCGAGAGCGTCATGATCTTGCTGTCCTTCTTGTCCCACAGGGATAGATCTCTGAGAACCTTCTCGATGTAGCCGGGGTCCCTGGGTTTGCCGAACAGCCCCCTGCTGAAGGTGCAGGTGGCCCACACGGTCTCGAACGCGTCGGTAGTGAGCTCTTGCGGGACGAGCCCGATCATGGACCGGGCCGCCTTGTAGTCCGTGATGATGTCGTGACCGCCGGCCAGGACCTTGCCCTTCGTCGGGTTGACGATGCCGCAGATTATATTGATCAGGGTCGTCTTGCCCGCGCCGTTGGGTCCAAGCAGCGCAAAGATCTCGCCGTGGCGGATGTCCAGGTCCACGCCCTTGAGGGCCAGGAAGCCGGAGTCGTAAGTCTTGTCGAGGCCGGACACGAAGACCGCAGACCCCAAGGTCAGGCACCGCGCCTTCCGGCGGCCGGAGCGGCCGCGCCGTCGTGACAGTTCGTGTACATGCCTAACCTCCTCTGAGAATGGTCTTCGCGCCCGTATTCTCGCTCAAACGGGGGCGCCGCACGCCCGACGGAGGTACGGTTTTCGGCACGTACCTTCGTACAGGTCGGATCTTGCGGCAGGCGGCCCCCAGTCTCAGGTAATTATATTGGGCAAGGTTGGGGATCCAACCTACAAAACTGAGCGGTTGCCGATGCTCGACCGGTGAAATCGCACGTCTATCCTGGACCGGGCTTGAAGTGCCTAGCCTCTACCTCCTGGTAGTTCCCGCACTCTGGGCAGGTAAAGGCGCGTACCTTGCGGGAGCCGTACGCAGGCACGATGGTGGTCTTGTTCCAGTCGAAGACGTAGCCGCACACCTCGCACCGCTGCCTGAAGGTGACGACCGTGCCACGCTCGTTGACTATCTCTCCGCCTGTCATCTCTATCGCCATCTCGCCGAACTCCTTGCTCGTGCGGGCCTGTCAGCAGCCACCGTGGAGCTACCTCCCGAGGAGCCTGCGCCAGAGCGGGCGTCTCGGGTCTGTGGCCGGAGAAGGCCGGTCGCCTGGCTCGCCGAGTCCGGGTAGTCCGTGCTCCCGCCTTACAGCGTTGCGGCCCCTGATCACCCGGTCGTCCGACTCCCAGCCGTCGCCGACCTCTTCTTTCATCTGCTCCTCGATACCGGCGAGCGCGTCTTCACCCACGTCACCTATTCTCGCGGCCTCGTACTTGATGCCGAGGAGCACGGAGTTCTTGCTCTCGATAGTCTCCTCCTCTACTGGTTATGACTCTGTCCTGTGCCGACACTCTTTCTTGAGTTCGAGCCTGGCCACCGCGGCGCGGTGAACCTCGTCGGGGCCGTCGGCGAGGCGCAGGGTGCGGGCGCTGGCCCAGAGGTAGGCGAGCGGGAAGTCGTCCGAGACTCCTGCGCCCCCGTGGGCCTGTATAGCCCGGTCGAGGACGTTCAGGGCGACGTTCGGGGCTACGACTTTGATCATGGCAATCTCCGCCCTGGCTTCTTTGTTGCCTACCGTATCCATCATGTGGGCCGCTTTCAAGGTCAAAAGGCGCGCCTGCTCGATCTCCATCCTGGAGTCCGAGATCCAGGTCTGTACAACACCCTGCTCCGCAAGCGGCTTCCCGAACGTCTCCCGCCCTTTGACCCGCTCGCACATCATCTCGAGCGCCCGCTCTGCGACGCCTATAAGCCTCATGCAGTGGTGGATGCGTCCTGGCCCGAGGCGTCCCTGGGCGATGGCGAAGCCCTTGCCCTCGTCCCAGATGATGTTCTCTTGCGGTACGCGCACGTCGTTGAAGGAGATCTCCGCGTGCCCGTGCGGGGCGTCGTCGTAGCCGAAGATGGAGAGGGTTCGCAATATCTCTACGCCAGGCGTATCGAGCGGGACCAGGATCATGGACTGCTGCTCGTGGCGCGGAGCGTCGGGGTCCGTCTTGCCCATGAAGATCGAGATCCTGCACCGCGGGTCTCCGGCACCGGAGATCCACCACTTCCTGCCGTTCACGACGTA
>DASQWQ010000204.1:0-15941 GCA_035640175.1 Rubrobacter sp.
CGACGTCGGCATCGAGCACGATGTTGTTCAGAAGAGCGGCGCCTGGTTCGCATACGGCGACGAACGCCTCGGGCAGGGCCGGGAGAACGCCAAGCAGTTCCTCAAGGAGAACTACGAAGTCCGCGAGCGTATCCTCGACGAGGTCTACGACAAGCTCGGTCTGCTCGAGCCTGTCGAGACGGCCGATGATGAGGTAGCCGAGGCGCCCGCGGAGCAGGTGCTCTAAAGCTGGCTGGCAAGGAGGTCGGCCTCCTTGCCAGCCATCAGTTGGTCAGCACTTCAGCATTTCAGCTTGTTGACTCACTGAAACCCGATGTCCCGGCACATCTGCCCCGGGGGTGCCCATGCCTGAGATAACTGGTGTCCGTGAGCGTCGAGGAAAGGCCAGGATCTCTGTCGACGGGGAGTTCTGGGCGGAGATCGACGCCGGCGTGGCGATAGAGAGCGGCCTGCGCGAGGGTGCTGTTCTCTCGTCGGAAGAGTTGCATGGGGTGCGGGTCACGGGGGAGAGACCCGTAGCGATGGGCCGCGCGCTCAACCTCCTTGGGTACAGGGCCAGGTCGGAGGCCGAGATCCGCGACCGGCTGCAGCGTTACGGATACGTCGGGGAGACCATAGAAGGCGTAGTCCTCCGTCTGCAGGAGCTTGGCTATCTCGACGACGCCGAGTTCGCGCGCCTAAAGACCCGCGAGAAGGCGCGCAGGTACGGACCGCGGCGGGTCTCGGTCGAGCTCAAGAAGAGTGGTGTTGGGGAAACTCTGGCGCAGAAGGTAGTCGAGGAAGAGTTTGCAGGTCGCTCCGAAGTGGGGGAGGCTCGATCCGCCGCCGCGCGGCGGTATAATGGGCGTGGGTCCGACGCAGAAGCGCGTAGGGTCTACGGCTTTCTGGTTCGCCGGGGTTACTCGGCGGAGGTATGTGCCCAGGTTGCCAGGGAGTATCGGGAGCCTCCGGAGGCCTAGGAATAGTCGAGCTAGCTTGATGCCGGGCCGCCGTTCTCGCGGCAGGCCCGCTGGAAGGACAACCTGTGAATGTACTGTTACTGGTCCTGGGACTGGTCATCGGCCTCGCCGTCGGCGCTGCCCTTGGCTACTACGTCTCCAAGTCACGCGTCGATACCCGCCAGGCCCAGGCCAGGGCCGACGCAAGGTCCATACTCGAGAATGCCGAACGCGAGGTCGAAACCAAACGCCGCGAAGCTGACCTTGCGGCTAAAGAATCGTCGCTCAAGATCAAAGACGCGGCCGAAGCCGAAGTACGTGCCAGGCGGGCTGAGATCGCACGCGTCGAGGAGCGCCTGGATAACAGGGATACTGCCCTGGAGAGGCGTGAGGTTGAGCTTGACGAACGCAGGCGCCGGCTCACTGAGACCGAGGAGGCGATGCGGCGCAAAGAAGAGCAGCTGAGGGAGAGGGAGGCTGACCACCTCAGGATGCTCGAGGAGATCTCCGGTCTGACGCGCGAGGAGGCCGAGAGAAGGCTGTTCTCCGACCTGGAGTCAGAGTTAGAGGGCCAGTTGGGGCGCATGGTGCGCGACCTGACCCTGGAGGCCGAGGAGCGGGCTGACGCCGAGGCGCGGCGTCTGATCTCCACCACTATGGAGCGCCTCGCCTCGGACCTGACCTCGGAGTCGACGGTCAAGGCTGTGTCTCTGCCATCTGACGACATGAAGGGCAGGGTCATAGGCCGCGAGGGTAGGAACATAAGGGCCTTCGAGGCCACGACGGGAGTAGACGTTATCATCGACGACACGCCCGAGACGGTGGTGATCTCCAGCTTCGACCCCGTCAGGCGCGAGGTGGCGCGGGTCTCGATGGGACGGCTCGTGCAGGATGGGCGCATCCACCCGGGGCGCATCGAGCAGATCGTCTCGAAGGCCCGCAAGGACGTGGAGAAGGAGATGAAGGCCGCAGGGCGCCAGGCGCTCTACGATGCCAAGATCTCAGGCGGCATGCACAACGACCTGCTGCGGCTTCTTGGCGCGCTGAAGTACCGGACTTCCTATGGCCAAAACGTGCTGGCCCACTCGGTCGAAGTAGCCAACCTCTGTGGCATGATGGCCCAGGAGCTCGGTGCCAACGTCAAGATTGCGCGCAGGGGCGCCCTTCTGCATGATGTCGGCAAGGCCATAGACCACGAAGTCGAGGGCACCCACGCCTTGATCGGAGGCCGATTCGCGAAGAAGAGCGGTGAGTCGGACGACGTGGTGCGCGCCATAAGCGCCCATCACCACGAGATCGAGATGGAGACGGTCGAGGACGTGCTCGTCGCTACTGCAGACGCGGTCTCGGCGGCACGCCCTGGCGCAAGGCGCGAGACGACGGAGACCTACATAGAGCGCCTCCGCTCCTTGGAGGACATCGCCCTCGGCCACAGAGGGGTAGACAAAGCCTACGCCATCCAGGCCGGACGTGAGATAAGGGTTATGGTCCAGCCCTCTGAGGTGGACGACCGGATCGCCGCCAAGCTGGCCTACGACATCTCCAAGCAGATAGAGACGGACTTGGAGTACCCTGGCCAGATAAAGGTGACCGTTATCCGAGAGAGCCGGGTCAGCGAGGTAGCGCGGTAGGCGAGGGCCTCTAGTGGAAGGCCCCTACAGGGACCTCGGAGCGGGCTTCGCCCGCCTGACCGGCGTGGAGGGGGCCCGCCGCGGTCCCTCCCGCATCACCCACGTGGAGGACGCCCTCCTAGAGCTGGCGCGCAACGCCCGCGACGCCGGGGCAGCACGCATCTACGTGGCCTCAACCCTCAAAGACCGTCGCTTCAGAATCCTGACCGTCATCGACGATGGCCACGGCATCCCAGAGTCGCACAGGGATCTGATCCTCGAACCCGGCGTGACCACCCGCCATCTGAACCCCGTCACAGAACCAGGCGACCCTTCCACCCACGGCGCCGGCCTCTCCTTGTACCAGATTAAAAACCACTCTCTAGAGACCAGGGTCCTCTCTACATCCTCGCCTACCTCGATACAGGCCACCTTCGATACCAATAACCTCCCGGAACGTACCCTCCAGTCGTCCACCCGACCCTCGAAAAGCAACCTCCGCGCCACCCTCGCACGCTTTACCGCGACAACCAACGCCCAAAGCCCCAGGCTTCACTCCTACTACGGACCACCAGGTCGCATCCTTGCCACCCTCTTGTATCACCACATAATACCAAAACAACGAGACAGCGCCGGTCTGCGGGAGGCGGCTTTCGGGCTTGGGCTTGGCGTATCGGTGAGGAGTGTACAGAGGATATTGCGTGGTGAGGTATGGCCTGTCGAGGATGTTTCGAGAGGGGAGCGCGGTGAAGGGGTCAGGGGTCGTGGGGCTGTTGGGAGGCGAGATAGGGGGCCTGTGCTGGAGCTTGGGGAGGAGGAAAGTGCGCGCATTGCGGATATACTCAGGCGGGCGGCGCGGGCTGGGTACATGGAGGTCGAAGAGTTGAGGTTCGAGAGCCGTCCGGGGGAGATCTCCCTCAGAGCCCGAGTCTACGAGCCGGAGGAAGAGTATGAGTAGTACGACACACACGACATCCATACCGCTCTCCAGCAAGCCTGCAGTGCTGGCTGGCCCAGGAGCCAAGACAGCCTGCATAAGGACCTTCGGCTGCCAGATGAACGTGCACGACTCAGACCGTATAAGGCGAATGATCCAGGACGCAGGCTACGCTGAGGTCCAGCGCTACGAGGATGCGGATCTCGTCATACTGAACACCTGCTACGTTCGCGAGAACGCCGTGGACCGCGTTAAAGGGCACCTCGGAGAGCTAAACCGCCTCCGCCGCGAGGGTCGGGTGAAGAAGGTGGCCCTCACGGGCTGCATCGGCGCGGCCGAGGAGTCGGCCGCCCTCAGGCGCACCTACGATATAGACCTCGTTTTGGGCACCCATAATACTTACGAGCTGGCGGAGTTCGTAGGACTTCCGACCATGCGGGAGACGTATACGCCCGAACTGCCTGGCACCGAGGGCGAGCACAACGCCTTCGTCACGATAATGACCGGGTGCAACTACCAGTGCAGTTACTGCATAGTTCCGACCGTGAGGGGGCGTATGATCTGCCGCCCGATAGAAAGTGTGATCGGGGAGGTAGAGAGGCTCGTCGCCGGCGGAACCGGGTACGTGACGTTGTTGGGCCAGACGGTGGACGCGTGGCGACACGAGGGTAAGAGGTTCTGCGATCTCCTCGAGGCCGTCTCGGAGAGCGCGCCGCGAGTATGGTTTACCACGAGTCATCCTTCCAACATGGAGAACCGCACGCTAAGGGCTATCGGGGAGCGGGATACCATTGTGAAGCGGCTCCATCTGCCCGTTCAGTCGGGGTCGGACAGGATGCTGAAGGTCATGCACCGCGGCTACAAAGCCGAGAGGTACAGGCGCAAGATCGAGATTTTCAGGGAAGCGGCGCCTGACGGTACGCTAAGCACGGACATTATCGTGGGCCATCCCGGCGAGACGGAGGAGGACCACGAACAAACCCTCAGGCTCGTCGAGGACTGCGCTTTCGACTCGGCATACATCTTCAAGTTCTCGCCGAGACGGGGCACCGAGGCCGCGAGCCTACCTGGAACCGTGCCCGATGCCGTCGTCCAGCGACGCTTCCTCGAGGTGCTAAGGCAAGTCGAACAGAACGCCTTCACCAGGAACCAGCGCAAAGTCGGAGGCGAAGAGGAGATCTACATCCGTCATGGCGGCACGGAGGATGGCAAGGCTATCGGGGAGACGTGGAGCGGTCACGCCGTTCACGTCAGTACAGATGCCGCGCCGGGAAACTACGTGAAGGCCAGGATAGAGTCCGCGGGACCCCACGTACTATACGCGGGCGAACCAGGCGCCCCGGTCTGAGGGACGACGTCTGGCACAGAATGGGAAAAAGACCGCGCTGGTAGTTTGCGGGCCGACGGCGGGTGGCAAGAGCGAACTCTCCGATGCCCTTGCCCAGAGGCTCACCGAAGCCGAGGGCCGGTACGTACCCACGCTGGTCGTCGATTCCATGCAGGTCTACAGAGAGTTGCCCGTGATAACAAACCAGGCCCGCAGGCGGCCGGCGGAGCTGGTTGGCATTGTCTCCGTGACCGAGGAATGGACGGTAGCCAGACACAAGGCGATCGCAGAGGAGATCATCGCATCAGAGACCAGGTTCGTCCTCGACGCAGGAACGGCAATGTACCTGAATGCGATCCTGCTCGATATCCCTCTCGCGCCGAAGGTCTCTACTGAGTTGCGCCGTCAGGCGCAGGAGGCGGCCGAAGGAGAACCCAACCCCCGCAGGGCCGCGCGGGCCAAAGAGCTTGAGTTGGCCGGGGTCGCGGGCCGGGGTTCTATCTGGGAAGGAGACCTTCTCTACGACACCGTAATCGTCTATCTCCGTCCCGAGAGGCACGCGGTCGACGCCGCCATCGACGAGAGATCGAGGAGAATTACCTTGAACGGCCTGGAGGAGGCCGGAAGACTCAGAGACATGGCCGCGGCCGGAAGAAGGATAAGCACACAGGTCATGGACTCAGTAGGGGTGCGCGAGCTCTGCGGACACCTCTCAGGGAGGCTCTCACTGCAGCAGGCACAGGACCTAATCTCCACCAGGACAAGACGGTTCGCCCGACGCCAGATGCGATGGTTCGATAAGCTGGCCTGTACACTCGAAGGGCGCGCCAAGATAACCGTCTTGGATGACACAAATAACCAGGAGTACTTGCATAATATGCATGATATAATCGGTGTATGAGTGAGGAGAGAGCGGTACTCGCGGGCGCTGGGGATAGGCGTCACATGGCGGAGTTAGGGCGGTTGGCGACCACCCTTGGGATCGAGGTCGCCGGTGTACTCGAGCAGGGCCGAAGGGACGGCACTGGTTACCTCGGGCGTGGCAAGCGCGAGGAGTTGCGGGAGTTGGTAGAGGATGTGGGGGCGCGTTTCGTAATCGCGGACGACGAGTTGACCGCTTCCCAGGCTAGGGTACTCGAGAAGGCATGTGGCGTTTCTGTTGTGGACAGGACGGAGTTGATCATCCGGATCTTCGAGGCGCATGCAAGAGATGCGGCGAGTCGCCTCGAGGTCGAGCTCGCCGATCTTGAGTACCGTTTGCCGAGGGTCAAGGGCAAGAACCCGGAGTTGAGCCGCCTCGGGGGCGGAGGGGTCACCACGAGGGGCCCTGGCGAGCAACAGCTAGAGTACGACAGGCGTGTCATCCGCGAACGTATGGCGACCATAAACCGTAAGCTCCAGGAAGAGAAAGCAGGTAGAGCCGTCCGGAGTACGCGCCTCAGGGGGGAAAAAGGGCCACCGACCGTCGCGCTGGTGGGCTACACGAACGCCGGCAAGACTACCATCCTGAACGCCCTCAGCGGGGCGAGGAGGTCGACGAGGGACAGGCTCTTCGAGACGCTGGAGACCACCACGCGGCGCGTCGAGGGGAGCAGGAAGAACGGACCCGACGGCATGTGGCCCGACTTCGTCGTCACCGACACCGTCGGCTTCATAAGGAAGCTACCCACGCAACTGGTGCACTCCTTCACCTCGACGCTGGCCGCGGCGCGTGACGCCGAAGTCACGGTGGTGTGTGCGAACGCTTCCAGCGAGGAGCTGGAGGAGGAGATTCAGACCGTCACGCGCACACTCTCAGAGGCGGTCGAGAATGGGATTGGCCTAGGGCTCAGCGTACTGTGCCTCAACAAGATGGACCTGGTCTCAGAGGCGCGCGCCGCTGAGCTGCACAGAGATTACCCACAGGCGGTCAAGATCAGCGCTATCGAGGGCTGTGAGGCGCTGCTAGAGGAGATTTACGGCGCCATCGAGTCGAGGAGGGAGAGGATGCGAGTCTTTATCCCCCACGCTGAATACGCTGCGGTGAGCCGTCTCTACGGCCTGGCGGAGATCCACGCCCAGGAGAACAGGGACTCCGGTCTGTGGATGGATGTCAGCCTGCCACACTCGGCCTCGGGCAAGTACGCTCCCTACAGGGTTTGACGATACTCAGGCTCTACCCGCCCCCCGGGCAGGAGGTCTCCGCAATCTACGAGGACCTGTCGCCATCATGGCGCCGCGACGGTGAGAGGCCGTACGTGATCCTCAACATGGTCAGCTCGTTGGATGGGAGGACAGCGATCGAGGGGAAGGCCGCTGGCATAGGAAGCACAACCGACCGGAAGACGATGCGGACTCTCCGTTCTAAGGTCGATGCCGTGATGATCGGGGCCGGTACACTGCGCGCCGAGAAGCTCTCGCTCGGTCTCGACCCGACGGAGCGTGTGCCGCAACCGCTCGCGATCATCGTAACCAACTCAGGAAACGTCCCATTGAAAGAGCATCTTGTCGTCAAAGGAGAACAGGATGTCTTGATCCTGTTATCCGATGCGGCCCCCAAGGGGGTGGTCGAACGACTGCGCAAGCTCGCGCCGGTGATAAGGACGCCTGCGAACTCCACGGGTGCCGTCGACTTCGAGAAAGCATTGCTGGCCCTCGAAGCCGAGCGTGGTGTCGAGTCAATTGTGGTCGAAGGCGGGCCTGGTCTCAACCACGCCCTGATCTCGCGCAACCTCGTCGACGAGCTCTTCCTCACCGTGGCGCCCGAGCTGCTTGGCGGAACCGCTGCCCAGACCCTTACCTTGCTCAGAGGTCCCACTCTCGCAGCACGCGACCGTCCGACCCTCGAACTGATGTCCATCCACCTGGCCGAAGATGAGCTGTTCTTGCGGTATTCGTTGACCCGGACCATTCAAGGCGCTGCGTAAGCATCGAGCAGGACACCTGGCATTCATCACCAATTCATCAGCGTGTGTATTCATCCGGTTTGGCTGTAGACGGCGAAGGAGAGAAAGAAGGAAGAGCCTGGATGAGAGTCTTGGACTACTTTAGTGTCGCTTTGTATACCACCGTAAACATCGTCCTCAACGGGGCAACGTTGGGCCGAGACGTGGGGCTCGAAGGGAGGGTCAACAGGGGTGTCTTCACGAACTGGGTCAGGCGCTTTCGGTACGCCCCAAGAAGTTCGTAGGGCCAACCACCGAGCAGGAGATCGTCGAGCTAATAAGGGACGCGAGGTGCGTGAAGGTTCGCCCGGCGGCACCCCGACTGAATTATCCAGACCTGCCGCGGACAGCCGAGGAGATCATGAACGAAGGCAGGTCCTCGCACTACGATGAGGCCGTAACTTGGCTGGCGAAGGCGCGGGACGCCCATCTGCCGGCCGGGCGCGAGAAGGAGTGGCGGGCTTACCTCGAAGAGCTCATCGCCCGCCACCGGCGCAAGTACAACCTGCGGCCGATGCTGGAGGACCTGGCGTAGTGTGCAAAGAGGTTCTGACCCTCTTTGCACACCAAGGCTACAGGCAACATGTTTCAAGCTTCAGGATTTCTGTGCAAACGGAGCCGGGGACGAGTAGGCGATTTGTGCCACATTTACGGCTCAACTGATCTGATAGGTATTGTAGATGATCGGGTGTAGGTTTATGGGTTATCCGGAGGGGACCCGGGCGAGAATTCGGACGCCTTTTCCTGGGCCGCTTGCGATCTCCAGCGTTCCGCTTTGGCGCGAGACTCGCTCGCGCATCGACTTGAGGCCGAGGTGGCCGGGAAAGTCGCCGTTGGCATGGAAGCCGACGCCGTCGTCTGAGACTTCGAGTGTGATTCCCTCTAAGTCTCGTACCAGCTTTATCGTCACGTTGGCTGCGCGGGCGTGCTTGACGGTGTTGTGCAACGCTTCCTGGGCGATGCGGTAGAGGGACTCCTTGGCTTCCAGGGGCGCGTCGGGTTCTTCGCCCAACGCGGTCTCGACCCTTATATCGTGGCGCGCCTGGACGCCGGCGGCCGCCTTCTCGAGCGCGGCCACCAGTCCCTCTTTCTCGAGCGACTCCGGGCGCAGCTCGAAGATGAGGGCGCGCATCTCGGTCATGCCCGCCTCGGCCAGAGTGACGGCGTAGTCGAGCGGCTCGGCGGCGCGTTCGGGGTTGTCAGGCAGTACCTCGCGGGCGGTCTCGACTCCGAGGGTGATGCCGTAGAGGGCCTGCGAGACAGAGTCGTGCAGCTCGCGCGCCAGCTTCTGGCGCTCTTCGAGGGCGGCCTTGCCGCGGGCTTCGGAGAACAGGCGTGCGTTTTCGACCGCGACGGCGGCCTGGTCGGCTACGGCCCCGAAGAAGACCTTCTCCTCCTCTACGGGCCCTTGGCCAGGAGGATAGGCGAAGTTGATCGCGCCTAGGGCTTTGCCTCTGGAGAGAAGCGGCACGACGTAGGCCGTGTCCCACGGCACTCGCGGGTTGAAGCCGTGCAGGGCGGCGAGATGAGGGTTGGACGGAGCGCTCTGGCGGGCGTTGCTGAAGAGCACGGGCCTGTGGGTGCGAATTGCTTCCCTGACGGGAGACGTGTCCCCGGCCTTCTCGTAAGCGGCTTGTGCGGCGGCCTCGTAGCCACCGGGCACGCCGTGTGAGCCGGCCAGTCGAATCTCGTCCGCCTTCTCGTCGATGAGGACTATGAGGCAAGAGACGGCTGTGCTCGCGCTGACCACGCTCGCCGCGAGGGCGTTCAGGATGTCCTCCATCGGAAGGTCGAGGACAAGATCCGCGGCGATGCGTGACAACGTCGCCACGCGCTCCTCAAGCAACGCCTGCATCCGCGCCCGCTCCGTGACGTCGTGGGCCACGCTGACGAGCGTTCGTTTGTCGTCGCGCAGGATCACGTTCGCGCTTACCTCCACGTCGAGATGCGTCCCGTCCTTGCGGACGTATTTTCTCTCGCCGACGGAAGGATTTCCCTGCTCCAGCACGCGTCGGATGTTGGCATCGATGCTCACACGGTCGGCGGCAACCACGTCGTAGATAGTCATGTTGTGAAGCTCATCCTCAGAGTAGCCGAGTGACTCGCGGAAGGAGGCGTTAGACTCCACGATACGCCTGCTCTCGACATCTATCAGGAAGATGTTCTCCGTGGCTTGCTCTATCACGGTGCGGTAGAGTCGCTCGTTCTCTCTGAGGGCCGCCTCGGCGAGTTTGCGCTCGGTGATGTCACGCGTAATCGCGAGTAGGCCGGAGATGCCGCCCCCAGCGTCGCGGAGCGGAACGGCGTGGGTGTCCAGCCAGCGGCGCGTGCCCTTCAGGCCGACAAACTCGAATTCGAGCGTCCCGGAGCCGCCCCGCAGCACCCTCTCCGTAAGGGAGACGAAAGCGCCCCGATACTCGGGGACGATGTAATCGTAGACTGACTTACCGCGCACCTGCTCCAGTGAGTCCGCCTCGATCATAGAGAGCCCGGCGGGGTTCATCTCCAGCAATGAACCGTCCATGCCGAGAACCTTTACGCATTCCGGCTCCGTCTCGATGATCGTCCGCAGGCGACTCTCGCTCCTGGCCAGAGCTGCTTCGGACTGCTTGCGCTCGGTGATGTCGCGGCCAACCCAAACGACCGAGTCTTCGAGCATCGGCGAGACGGTCCCCTCGAACCACATTTCCCCGCGATCCATCATCAGGCTGTACTCGAAATCGAAACTCTGACGCGTCCGCAGCACGCGCTGGACGTGACCGAGGAACTCATCCGCTTGCTCGGTAGGGAAGATCTCATGCAGCGTCTTTCCGACTATCTGGGAGATCGGTCTGTACAGGAGTGCGGGGTTCGTCGGGGCGACTTTGAGATGGCGTCCCTCCCCGTCGATGACGAAGATGAGGTCGGTCATCGCCTCAAAGAGCGCTCGCAGCTCCGCCTCAGAAGCCCGCAGCGCCTCCTCATTTCTCTTGCGCTCGGTAACGTCGCGAACGATGGTGCAGATTACATTCCGCCCGTCGGGCGAGATCACGCTTACCCCGACTTCCACGTCCAACACGGCGCCGTCTTTGCGCCGGTACTTCCTGTTTCCGACGACGCGGCGTCTTTGTTCCAAGGTCCGCTGGATGGTCGCGTCGACGTTCTCGCGGGGATGATCCACGATGCGGTAGATCTCCATATCTCCGAGCTCGTCCGCCGTGTATCCGACCATCTTCTGGAAAGAGGGGTTCGTCTCCACAAAGCGGCGCGTGTCGGAGTCGAGCAGGTAGATGCCGTCGGTGGCCTGCTCGATTACGGCCCTGTAACGCTCCTCGCCGGCTCGCAGCCGCTCCTCCATCTGCGTGCGCCTTATCGCGGCTCCAAGGGTCCCCGCCGCCGCCCCGAGAGCCCCGACCTCCCCTGCTGACCATTCGCGCTCCTTGACGCACTCGTCGAAGCCGATCACCCCCCACCATCTTCCCTCGACGAAGATGGGCACGAGTGCTATGGATAGGATTCCCTGGGCCCGAAGCTCGGGCTGTTCGCTCTCCGGGAAGTCCCTGACGTGACCGTACACCGGATCCCCTTGACCCAGCGCCTGTACCCACCGGCCAAAACCTGCTGCCCTGTAGGGGATGGCCTTCAGCACGGGATTGTGGATCTGCGCCGGGACTCCCGCCGCTACCCACTCGTAACGCTGCGTGGCCCACAACTCGCCGTCCTCGCCCGCGAAGTTCTCGAAAATGTAGACGCGGCTTGCCTTCGCGGCTTCCCCGAGCCGCCACAGGACGGCGCGCACGCTCTCTTCCCAACCCGCCGCCTCACCGAGGAATTGGTCGGAGGCGAATCGTACCGCGTCGAGTATGGCGTCGCGCCGGCGCAGTTCTTCCTCGGTCCGTCGCCGCTCTCGCCGCTCCTCGGCCTCATCCAGTCCCCGCTCCACCGTCGGGCAGAGGCGCGCGAGATTGTCCTTCATGACGTAGTCGTAGGCCCCTGCTCGCATCGTCTCGACCGCCACGTCCTCCCCGATCCTGCCCGAGACGACGATGAACGGAGTTTCTGGCTCCATCTCGCGCGCAAGCTCTAACGCCTTGGTGGCTCCGAAGTGTGGCATCCTGAAATCCGAGAAGATCACATCCCACGAAGAAGAGGTGAGCGCATCCCGCATCGCCCCGGCGGTCTCCACCCGTTCGTGCTCGGTCTCGTAGCCGCTTCTGTGGAGCTCGCGTAAGATGAGCAGTGCGTCGTTTTCGGAGTCCTCGACGAGAAGCACGCGCAGCGGCGCGCGAAGAGTCTTGGGTTTTGGCGTCGCTACCAGGGCTCCTCGTTCAGCTCGTCCATGCTCACCAGGCCCGCACGAACGGCGTGCAGGGCGGCCTGGGTGCGGCTGGTGACGCCGAGCTTTCTCAGGATGCCGGAGACGTGTGCTTTTACCGTCTTCTCCTCGACGAACAGCTCTCGCGCGACTTGCTTGTTCGCCCAGCCCCGCGCCACGAGCTTCAGGACTTCCGTCTCGCGTCCGGTGAGGGCTTCTGGGCTGTCCGGAGTCCGCATCTCGCGCATCAGCTTCGCCGCGGCCTCAGGTCCGAGTTGAACCTGGCCCGCCGCAGCACCCTTGATCGCGCGGCATAGATCGCGAGGCTTGGTGTTCTTCAGAAGATAACCTATCGCTCCGGAACGCACGGCTTTCGTCACCGCGCCGTCATCGAGCACGCTGGTCAGCGCGACGACCTCCACCTCAGGGGTCTCGGTCTTGATCTTCTCCGTTGCCGCGATGCCGTCCATCACCGGCATTAGTAGGTCCATCAACACCACGTCGGGCTCGAGGTCGCTGGCCATGTTTACAGCCTCTTCGCCGTTTGCGGCTTCGCCGATCACCTCGAGCTCAGGGTCAAGCCCAAGGTACATGGTGAGCCCCTGGCGCACCACGCCGTGGTCGTCGGCTATCAAGACCTTTATCGTCACGTGGCTCCTTCTTGGACTTTAGTCCTAAATTATCTCCTCTCCGAAAGTCTTTGGCAACAATCGTTCTTTCGCCTGATGCCGGTGCCCGCGCCTGCGGTGATACTCCCTTTAGCTGATAGCAACGAGAGCCCGAAGGAAGTTGGAGATGCACATCCTGAACGAGAGCGAGTTGTTGAGACAACACCGTGATGAGTTGGTCCGCGGGCTCGGGCATGAGCGTCTGATCCGGCAGCGTAGGGGCAAAGCGTTCAAGAAGACGCTTCCGGAGAACCCGATAATGCCTGCCGTCCTCCAGGCTTGCGATGTTGGCGTCATCCGGTCCACTAGGTCCTCGGCTCCGTGCCGGCCGACCTCGCGCCCCTGGGTGATAGCGGCCGCATCTCTGGGCTCGGGCATGGCTTTCCTCGACAGTACGGTAATGAACGTTGCCCTGCCTGCGGTGCAGGCTGAGCTCGGGGCGAGCGCGCGGGAGGTGCAGTGGAGCTACGGTGCTTTCGCCCTGGTATTGTCGGCACTCATCCTTGTCGGAGGCACGCTGGGCGACCGCTTCGGAAGGCAGCGTCTCTTCGTCCTTGGTGCGGCGATCTTCGGTGCGGGCTCGCTGTGGTGCGCCCTGGCCCCAGATCCCGGACAACTCGTCGCGGCCAGGGCCGTGCAGGGCGTAGGAGGGGCGCTGCTGGTGCCTGCGTCGCTGGCGATCATCGGTGCGTCGTTCGAGGGGAAGCAAAGGGCGAAGGCTATCGGTGCCTGGGGGGCCCTAAGCGGCCTCGCGATGGCGGTCGGGCCGGTCCTGGGCGGATGGCTGGTCGATGAGGTCTCCTGGCGGGCCGCGTTCTTGATCACCCCTGCGATGGCCGTAGTGGCGATCCCCGTCGCGCTGTGGCACGTGCAAGAGAGCCGTGACCCTGAGGCCCACAGGCTCGACCTAGCCGGTGCAATCCTGGCTACGAGCGGGCTCGCAGGTCTGGTCTACGCCCTGATCGAGTCCTCGGCCTGGGGCCTGGGCTCACCCAGGGTGCTCGCCTCCCTTATACTAGGAGTGATTGTCCTTTCTGCGTTCGTCTTCGTGGAGCGGCGTACCAAGGATCCCATGGTGCCGCCCTCACTGTTCCACTCCAGGAGCTTCGCCGGTGCAAACCTGGTGACGCTCTTGTTCTACATGGCCCTGACCGGCTCTTTGTACTTCCTGCCTTTCCTCATGATTCAGGTTCACGGATACTCGGCCTTCGTCGCCGGTAGCGTGTTCTTGCCCTTTGTGGCGATGGCCCTCCTTATCGGCCGCCTCTCCGAGCGCATCTGCGCCAGCTTCGGAGCGAAGGTGCCGCTCATCGTAGCTTCCCTCGCCCTCGCGGTGGGGCTGCTGCTTTTCTCCCTACCCGGTGCGGACCACGGTTCCTACTGGATCTCGTTCTTCCCTGCCATGATCGTTCAGGGCTTCGGGATGGCGCTGGCGATAACCCCGCTGACGACGGTAGCACTCGGCTCGGTAGAGAGTGAGCACTCCGGGCTGGCCTCGGGTGTGAACAACGCGGTGACCAGGGTGGCAGGGCTCCTGGCGGTCGCCGTTCTCGGCGTGTTCGTCTACGGGGCGTTCTCCGCGAGCCTCGATGCCCGATTAGAAGGGATGGGTATGTCTGGCGACATCCGGAGCGCGATGGAAGCGGCGAAGGCGGACCTCGGAGCGGCGCAGGCCCCAGAGGGCGTAGACGCGAGGACAGAGGCGCGGATCGAAGGTGCCATAGACGAGTCCTTTGTCGCAGGGTTCCGGGCCGTGATGCTGGCCTCTGCCGGGCTCGCACTCGCCAGCGCTCTGGTTGCGGCGCTTCTGGTCAGAGACAAGAGGGTCCCCTCCGTGAGTGGAGATCCTATCCGCCGGTTGGACGCTGGCGTTGAAGTACCGGTACCACACCCCGCCTCAGGGAAAGAGGGAGCGACCCAGGAGGGACGGACTGCACAACCTGTGGGCGTCGACGCGGCTTGACGAAAGCGAGGAGGGAACACGAGGAACAGCGCGAAACAGCCGGTCAGACACCCGAACACGAGCAAAGAAAGGAAGTGGAGAGACGGAGCAGTCGAGCACACAGGGACAGGCGTAGAGCACAAGGGTCCTGGCCTATTTGCTGGCGGCACTGGCGGCCGCTGGCCTCATACTGCTAGGTACTGGTAGCCCGCCCGCGAGATAAATCTCAGTATTCGGCAGTAGCGTCTGAATTCCCTGGATGCCATCATTTCAGCGAGAGAATCGACCCATCGTAGGAGTAGGCGTCGGGAAGGGAAAAACAATGCACGAGACCAACGGAGTGGAGTTCGCCACGACCCACCTCTCGACGGGTGTGCGTCTCCATTATGCTGAGCGGGGCGACCCATCGGGGGATGCCATCATCTTCCTCCACGGGTACAGCGATTCGTGGTTCTCCTTCAGTCGGGTTCTCCCCTTGCTCTCGCCCTCATACCACGCCTTCGCGCTCACCGAGCGCGGACATGGAGACTCGGATAAGCCCGAGTGCTGCTACACCCTGGACGACTTCGCCGCCGATGTCGATGCGTTCATGGAAGCGGTCGGGGTCGAAGAAGCCACCCTCGTCGGTATGTCGGGGGGCTCCTTCATCGCCCGACGGGTAGCGCTTGACTATCCACACCGGGTTAGGAGGCTCGTCCTGATCTCTTCGGCGGTGACGTTGCGGGACAACGAGGCTGTCATGGGGTTAGGGGAGGAGATGCTCGCGCTGGAGGATCCGATCTCGCCCGAGTTCGTCAGGGAGTGGCAGAAGGTCAATGTGTACAATCCGGTCCCGGATGAGTTCTTTGCGACGGTGATCTCCGAGAGCCTCAAGCTCCCGGCCCGGGTCTGGCGTGATTTCTGGGAGGGGGTAGTGGTTGCACCCGATCATGCTAGCCGGCTTGGTGAGATCGACGCGCCGACGTTGATTTTGTGGGGGGAGCAGGACGCCGTCTTCTCACGCGAAGACCCAGAGCGGCTTGCAGCAGCGATCCCCAATGCCACATTGAAGGTCTACCCCGAGACCGGCCACTCGGTGCACTGGGAACGGCCCGAGGAGGTCGTCCGTGATCTGGAGACGTTCGTAAGAGACACGCGTCCCGCCCGATAGTCCTTCGGCTACCGAGACAGAAGAAAGCGGTGAGAGAGCATGGAGATAGGAGAACACCCGCCCGGCTTGCAGGACGTCCTGCAGTTCCCGCTGGTCGAAGCTCTGTATGGAAGACGAGCCCGCCGCTTCTCTTTGGGCTCCTCGCTCCCCG
>DASQWQ010000205.1:0-7655 GCA_035640175.1 Rubrobacter sp.
CCTGCTACTTGCTTATGCCTCGCGCAAATGCCTCCGCAGTTTGCACGTTGTGCTCGGTCTGCTCGTGCACTGCCTCTACAGCGTCGCCCGACCAGCCCTGCACGAACTCGGCGTTGCGCTGCTGAAGCTCCAAGAGCCTCATGCCACCTGCAAAGAACTCCTGGGCCGCCCTGGCGCTCTGCTCCTGCAACCTCACGAACTGGAGCCCGCCTTCGGCAAGCCCGAGGCTGCGGCGCTGGGCTGCGGCGAGGTTTTCGGCGAGAGCCTCGTAGGAGTCGCGCTGGACCTCTGCGATCTGGTGGGCGGTGCGCGCCGTCTTGTGGATATTTGTGGTGTGCACTAGCGTACCTCCATGGCAGTAGAATCTGTGGCGCTATATTCCTACCACACATATACTCAGATTGCACATCCCGAAACGTCGGCCGCTGGCCATGGCTGTGAACTCGAACTATTCAATCAGCGGCGTAGGAAGCGAATTCTTAGCTCTTCGCCTCCGCGCCCAGGCGGGAAACCTGCTGCGTTGGAGGTCTCGGCTGGTCTCGGGCGACGTTTACCTGGCACTTGTGACCCCTCGCGTCGGCACGTGTGGCCTGAGGCGTTTCGCGGCACTATGATGCGTGCATGGGCATCAATGGTCTTATGCTGGATCTCGATGGAACCCTATACGTCGGGGAACAGCCCGTAGCCGGGGCAGGGGAGGCGGTCGGAGCTCTGAAGGCTTCAGGGCTTACGCTCAGGTACGTCACGAACACGACTAGGGTGCCGCGTCGCGCGGTGGTCGAGAGGATGCAGAAGCTCGGGTTCCTGGCGGAGGAGGGCGAGGTATTCACGCCGGCGTGGGCGGCTGCGCGTCTGATCGGGGGCAGAAGTTGCCTCGCTTTAGTGAACGAGTCCCTACACGAGGACCTTGGTAGAGTGCGACTCACCGAAGATTCTCCTGAGGTCGTGCTGGTCGGAGACCTGGGAGAGGACTTTACCTACGCGCGCCTCGACGCCGCATTTCGGTGCCTTATGGAAGGGGCTGAGCTCGTGGCGCTGCAGAAGAACCGCTACTGGCAAAGCGGGGGCGGACTCTCCCTGGATGCAGGGCCATTCGTCGCTGCCCTCGAGTATGCGAGCGGGAAACGAGCCTTTGTCGTCGGCAAGCCGGAGGAGAGCTTCTTCCGGATTGCCCTGGAAGATATGAGGCTCCGAGCCAACGAAGTAGCTATGGTCGGCGACGACGCTGAGACCGATGTCGCAGGCGCGAAGAAGGCCGGGCTCTGGGGCATACTGGTCAGAACCGGAAAATGGCGGCCCGGTGGCGATGTGGAGGAGGCGGATCTCGTACTCGATAGTGTGGCCGCTTTGCCTATGGCTCTGGAAGGAGAGAGATGAGGATCAGCGACATATCGGTCGAGACGGGCGAGCGTTACGAACTGGTCTCGATCACGGACGAGGTGAGGCAGGCCGCAAGGGATGCCGGCGTCGACGAGGCTATCTGCATCATCTCATCGAGGCACACGACCGCGGCCGTGACGGTCAACGAGGACTACGATAGAGATGTGCCCAGGGACCTGGCCTCCGCCTGCAGGGCTTTCCTCGAAGCTCTGGACGTGCGTTTCGAGCACGCCGAGGGTAACAGCGACTCCCACTTTCTGACCAGTCTTTTCGGGCAGTCGCAGACTCTCTTGGTAAGAGATGGAGAGTTAGACTTAGGACGCTGGCAGGGCGTATTCCTGGCCGAGTTCGACGGGCCGCGCAGCAGGACCGTCAGGGTGGCGGTCTCCTAGCCGACCCGTCCTGTTTAGTTACGACCCAACTTTCGGTAAGATGGGTCTGCGGATTGTAGGGTCGCGGGCTCGGGTGCCGTGGCCGGCCGTAATTAGTCTTTGCGGGAGGCTTGTATGAATGGATTGGTCAAGGGTGGGCTGGCGCTCGGCGGGCTGGTCTTGGGGCTCGGTGCCCTGAGACGGGCGCTCAACCCTACACCCCGGTACGCTCCCTGGGAGAAGCCACCCTATGGCGAGTTCGAGAAGAAGGTTCTGATCGTTGGCGGGGGGTTCGGAGGGTACACGGCGGCGACGGACATTTGCAAGCTGATCGGGAAGCGCGATGACGTCGGAGTTCTGGTCATAGCGCGCGACAACTTCTTTACCTTCTGGCCGATGGTGCCCGGGATCGTCAGCAGCGACATCGACGCGCGCAACGTCGCCCAGCCCTTGAGGCGCGCCCTCATCCTCGCCGGGGCAAGCTTCAGGCGGGCCAAGGTGAAGGGCATAGACACAAATAAGAAGGTCGTCGAGGCCGACGGGGGTCTCGAGTTCCCTTACGATCAGCTCATAATCTCGCTGGGCGGGCAGCCAAACTTTTTCGGTATCCCCGGTGTCGAGGAGCACAGCATGACCATGAGGGGGGTCGAAGATGCTGTGCGCGTCCGCAACCGCGTCATAGAGCGCTTCGAGGAGGTCTCCCTCATCCGCGACGAGGTGCCCGAGTCCAAGCTCACTTTTGTGGTTATCGGTGGTGGGGCTACCGGAGTTGAGGTGGCCTCCGAGATCCACACCCTCGTCCACGAGAACCTCGCGCCCGACTACCCGAATATCGACACTTACCGAGTCAGGATCTACCTTATAGAGGCCCTGCCCAACATCCTGCCCGAGCTCGACCCCGCCCTGCGGCGCGCCGCCCGCGCCAGGCTCCTCAACGAGCGCATCGAGGTGCTGACAGGTGCCATGGCCGAGGAGATCACGGGCGACTGCGTCAAGCTAAAGGGCGGCAAGCAGATCGGCACGGAGAACGTGATCTGGACTGCGGGCAACCGCCCGAACCAGACGGTACAGGACCTCGGGTTGCCCCATGACGAGCGGACAGGCATAAAGGTAGACCTTACGCTGCGGGTGGAGGGACACAGCGACGTCTGGTCCGTCGGGGACTGTGCGGCCGTCCAGGACGTCCACCAGGAGGGCGCGATCGTTCCGCCGACCGCGCAGGCCGCGATCCAGCAGGGGCACCTGGTCGCCCGTAACGTGCTTAAGACCATCGATGGTGATGGTGATCTTGGAGAGTTCGAATACAAGCCGCTCGGCCAGCTCGTCGAGCTGGGAAGCAACTTCGCCGTCAACGAGGTGATGGGCGTGAGGTTCACCGGGATGTTCGCGGCCGTTTTCTGGCGAATGACCTATCTGGTGCGCCTGAACAGCCCCCAGAGCAAGGTGCGGGTCGCTGCGGACTGGATCGTTGGCCTCTTCTTGCGGCCTGCCGTTACCCAGATTCGGGGCACCTCCGAAGAATGATGATCTTGAGGTGCGGCCACGAAGGTGCTAGGTTGACCGTGGCTGAAGGAGGAGAAGATGCAGGGGACAGGACATGAAAGAGGGGGCTCGTTTGAGCCTCGCTAATCAGCTCACCCTGATCCGGCTCGTCGCCGTGGTGCCCGTGATGGGTGCGCTGTACCTGCCCTTCGAGTGGGCGCGCCCCGTTGCCGTCGTCTTGTACGCGGCTGCGATCCTGACCGACTACTTCGACGGGATCCTCGCCCGCCGTAACAACGAAGTGACGGGCTTCGGCAAGCTGATGGACTCCATAGCCGACAAGGCCCTCATCGTCTCACTGTTCTTTGCGCTCGTGGGGGAAGGCTCGATGGCCGCGTGGATGGCCGCGATCATGGTTATCCGGGAGTTCGCCGTTACGGGGCTCAGGATGGTCGCCCTCGAGGCCGGGGAGGTCATCGCCGCGAACCGCTGGGGCAAGGCGAAGATGAACGCTCAGAGCCTCGCCGTTTTCATACTCCTTATTGGCAAGCCAGGGGCGACCGGCTGGCAAGGCGTCGTCTCCCAGATCGGGTGGTGGGTGATGCTCGTTGCCGTGGTGCTTACCATACTCTCAGGCTGGTCCTATTTGAAGGACACGCCGCGGATCCTGTCGATTACCTCCAAGCGAGATCAGAGGCTCTAAAAGCTGTAGAATCACGCCCCATATGGAGGGCAGCAATGATAGGCGCCTGAGGCCGGACGAGGTCGAAATGATCTTGCGCCGCTCCTCGGAACTGAACTCTCGCAGGTGGACGCGTGACTCCTATGACACCCCTTCTGTCTCTCCTGAGGTCCTCGTACAGGTGGCCGCTGCGGCCGGTATCCCGGAACAAGACGTGCGCCGGGCGATGTGGGACATGGCCTCGGAGAAGACGGCCGAACCGCACTCGTTCGCCCGCAAGTTCTACGGTCCTGCCCGTCTGCGGGTCGTGCGAGAGGTAGAGCGCTCCGCCGAGAGTACCCGCGAATATCTCGAAGGGCTGTTGCGCCTCCAGCAGGGCCTCAAGCTCAGGCGTAGGACGGAGATCGGATCTTTGTGGGACCCCGGCGACGAGCTCGGGGTCGTGCGAAGGACGCTAGACTTCTCGGGGGCCAGGACCCTGCTCAAGGCCAGGTTGGTCGAACTGCGGGTCGAGGGTCTCGGTGAAGAGAGATGCGAGGCCAACCTGACGGCCGACCTCTCTAACCAGCGCGGTGAGTACCTCTCGCTCGCCGGCATCCTCGGTGCCACGCTAGCAGCATTGTTCATTCTCGCTGGGATGCAGAGTCCGCTCTTCTTCCTCGGCGTCCTGCCCGTGCTCGCGGCGCCAGCCCTCGGTTTCAGGTTCGCCTACAGCAGGGCTTCCCTGGAGCTGAGACGTGCCCTCGACGACCTCCTCGACGCCGCAGAAGAAAGCCAGCCTGAGGAGCCTCAGGACCGCGGCGACCGTCCCCGCGGTCAGATACAGGGTCTCAAACCTATCCCAAGGTTCGCCCCCGACAAGAGCAAGCGAGTAGAACCCTAGCCTGGAGTGTTGGATATCTCCTCTTTGTGCAAGTAGAGATCAGACCTTATATTTACCCTCGTGCCTCTCAACGTTCTAAAGGAGATCTTCGGCTTCGATTCGTTCAGGCCAGGCCAGGAGGAGGTGATACGGGCCGTTCTCGAAGGTAGAGACACGCTTGCCGTGATGCCGACGGGGGGCGGCAAGAGCCTCTGTTACCAGGTGCCTGCGCTAATGCAGGAGAGCTTGACGGTGATAGTCTCGCCCCTGATCTCACTGATGAAAGACCAGGTCGACTCCCTGCTTCAGAGCTCTGTCTCCGACGCAGCCACGCTCCACTCTGGACTCTCGCCCGAGGAGCGCTGGGAGGTCGAACGGAGGGTGCGAACGGGGGAGGTGAAGATGCTCTACGTCGCCCCCGAGCGACTCAGATCCCTAGAGTTCGTTCTCGCGCTCCGGCGCGCTGGCGTGGGCCTCTTTGTTGTAGACGAGGCCCACTGTATCTCGGAGTGGGGCCACAACTTCCGCCCCGATTACCTTTTCTTGCCTCGCGTGGTAAGGGACCTGGGTAACCCTCCCGTCCTCGCCCTTACGGCCACCGCGACTCCGCGTGTCAGGCAGGATATCCTGATCTCCCTGAAGATGCGCTCACCTGAGGTGGTCGTGACGAGCTTCAATCGCCCGAACCTGACCTACAGGGTCATCCCCGCGAAGGAGAAGAAACACAAGCTGCCACGCATACTCGACGTCATAAGCACCTCACCGCCACCGGGGATCGTCTACGCCACGACGCGCAAGGAGTGCGACGAACTCGCCGCCGGCCTGCGCCGTTCCGGGGTCGACGCCGCCGCGTACCACGCCGGGATGGGCTCGGCTGACAGGGCCAACATTCAGGAGCGGTTCATGACCGACGAAGTCGCCGTGGTCGTCGCGACTATTGCTTTCGGGATGGGGGTAGACAAGCCGAACGTCCGGTTCGTCATCCATTCGAGCGTCCCGGGGAGCCTCCCTGCATACATTCAGGAGTCCGGGCGCGCGGGCAGGGACGGGGAGAGATCCGAGTGCGTCGTACTGTATCGTGGCGCCGACCTCGGCCGGCGCAAGCGGCTGGTTACGCTTGGCACGGCAGGAGAGCGCGAGGTCTCTTCTTTCTTCAGGGCGCTCTCCGGGGTGGAGAGTGGTGGAAGGGTAAACGTGCCGCCTGGTTCGCTCTCGGCGCTAGGTGGCGTCGACCCCGAGTCGGCTGGCATCGTCATGGGTAGTCTCGAAGAGTCCGGCCTTATCTCCCGCGGCTATGACCTCTGGGCCGAGGTCGAGGTGCGCGCTGTCGAAGAGGAGCCGAAAGGCCTGCGCGAGGAGGTGGCCGCGGTGCACGCCGCGCTGCCAGGTTCGGGCTCCGTCGGGCTGCCCGAGCTGGCGCGCAAGGTGGGGTTGCGTCCTGCTGTAGTCCAGGGCGCCATCTACAGGATGATGGTCGACGGTGTGGTAGAGGTCATCCCCCGCGGCTCTCTGGTGGACGTGAGACTCAAGACCTTCTCGCTGGACAACGACAGCCGCAGGAATATCGCTGGCAGGCTCAAGAACCGGGCGAACACGGCCTACGCCCAGATCCGGGACGTAGAGTCGTTCGCCAACCTGAGGACCTGCCGCCGCGAGCACCTCCTAAGGCACTTCGGAGATATGGAAGAGGTCGCACCCTGCGCCGGCTGCGACGTCTGCCTCGGCGAGACGCAAGAGCACGTGAGAACCGCCGGGTCAGGAACGAGCGTTCCCGAAGGGAAGCCCCTGGTGCCGGCATTCCCCCGGTTGTCACCAGTGGAGGATCTTCCAGGCGTGGACACAGCGCTCTTCGAGCGGCTGAGGGTCTGGCGGGGTGAGCAGGCGAAAAAGCAGCGGGTGCCCGCCTACGTCGTGCTCCACAACTCGCACCTGGAGGAGATCTCCGCCCGCAAGCCCAGCACCATCCATGAACTCGGTGCCATAAAGGGAGTAGGCCTGCGCCGCGCGGCCCGCTACGGGGACGAGATACTCGCCCTGATACGCGGGGAGGAGGCGCCGGATACTGCGCCCCCTGCGGAGAACGGCTTCAGTGAGCACCTCGAGGCTGCGGACAGGCTGCTTCGGTCAGGGCGCGGCGCCGACGCCGTGCCCGAGCTGGCCCGTGCGCTCGAGCTCGGCGGCGAGGAGGCGCGGCGCGAAGTGGACGAGCTTCTAGGGTCGATGAAGGGCGAGTAAAGACTATACGAGAGGAGTTTCTATGAGGTTGGAAGGGAAGAAGATCGCGGTTCTCGTGGCCGAGGGTTTCGAGGACCTCGAGTACTGGGTCACTGTGATGCGCCTGCAGGAAGAGGGGGCCGAGGTCGTCTCCATCGGACCCGACACCGAACCGGTCAGTGGCAAGAACGCGCTAGGGGCGCAGGCCGACACGACCGCAGACGGTGTGGACGCCTCGGAGTTGGACGGCGTCGTGGTGCCTGGGGGCTGGGCACCGGACAAGCTGAGGCGCTATCCCGAGATAACGAACCTCGTCAGGACCGTCCATGGCAGGAACAAGATCGTTGGCATCATCTGCCACGGCGGGCTAGTTGCAATCTCTGCCGGCATAGTCGATGGGGCGAGGGCTACGGGCTCGCTGGGGATCAAGGACGACCTGGTGAACGCCGGCGCGACCTGGGTGGACAAGGGGGCGTTCCGAGAGGGGAACTTGGTCTGGGGCCGCGTGGTCCCCGACATCCCCACCTTCTGCCGCGAACTCGTCGCAGCCCTCGCCGATGAGTAGGGAAGAGGAACGCACACCAAGGGACACACCAACGTAGGGGTGTGACGACGGCGCTACGGTGTGATGGAGTAGTGGGCCGGTAGCTTAGAGAGCGCAGCT
>DASQWQ010000206.1:0-10783 GCA_035640175.1 Rubrobacter sp.
TGCACTCTACCCGATGAACGTCTCGCAATCGTTACACAAAGCGTTACGAAAGTCGTTCCTCGAATAACCTCAACCGAAAAACGTGGGAAGCAGGATGCCTCTGATGCTAACCTTTGTTCGATGAGGTCGAGGTTGTGATAAGGCGTTGCGCGAGATAGCGGCCAGTTCGGTAATCGAAGGGGTGCGCGACCTGTGCATCGAGGCGAACACGCGTCTGCCGCAAGAGCACCTGGCCGCCCTAAGACGCGCCCTCGAAGCGGAGGAGTCGGAACTCGGGCGCGAGGTGATCGAGAGGCTTCTGGAGAACGCCGAGGTCGCCCGCGAGCGGTGCATCGCCTTCTGCCAGGACACGGGATATGCTGTCTTCTTCGTCGAGCTGGGAAGCGATGTCAGGATCTCGGGCGGAAAGATAGGAGCCGCCATAGACGAGGGTGTCCGCCGCGGATACGAGGAAGGCTACCTCAGGAAGTCCATGGTCAGGAGCCCCATAGACAGGACGAACACGGGCGACAACACCCCGGCCATCGTCTACTACGAACCGGTCCCAGGAGACGGACTAAAGCTCACGATGCTGGTCAAGGGCGCGGGCTGCGACAACATGAGCGCCCTCAAGATGCTCACCCCAGCGGAAGGCCTTCAGGCGATGAAGCGGTTTGTCGTCGAGACCATCGAGAGGGCCGGCCCAAACGCCAGCCCGCCGCTCACCGTCGGGATCGGTATCGGCGGCCCGTTCGAGAAGGCGGCAATACTCGCCAAGAAAGCGCTCACCCGTCCTTCCGGCGAGCCCAACACCGACCCCGAACTGGCCGTCCTCGAGCGCGAGCTACTCGACGAGATCAACGCCACAGGCATCGGACCTGCCGGCTACGGCGGCACGCAGACGGCGCTCGCGGTCCACATCGAGAGCTTCCCGACCCACATCGCTGCCTTCCCTGTCGCCGTCAACCTCGACTGCCACTCTCACCGCGCGGCCTCGGCCGAGCTGTGAGTCCCGCGCCCGTCAGACTGGAAGCGCCACTCTCGAAGGAGGAGATCGAGCCATTGAGGACAGGCAACGTCGTCCGCCTGAACGGGGTGATCTACATAGCCCGCGACGCGGCCCACGACAGGATGAAAAGGGCGATAGAGGCCGGCGAACCGCTACCTTTGGATCCGGAAGGAAACATCGTGTACTACTCGGGCCCAGCCCCGGCTCGACCCGGTTACGCGTTGGGACCTGCTGGGCCGACGACCGCATCGAGGATGGACCCTTACTCGCCGCTCCTGATCGAACGCGGTTTGAGGGGAATGGTTGGCAAGGGATTGCGTTCCGAGGCGGTGATCGAGTCGATGAGGGAGCACGGTTGCGTGTACTTCGGGGCCGTCGAGGGTACGGCGGCGCTACTGGCGGACTGCGTGAAGGAGGCCGAGGTCATCGCGTACGAGGACCTCGGGGCTGAGGCGGTCCGTCGCCTCTTCGTCGAGGAATTCCCGGTAGTCGTCGTGAACGACCTCTACGGCGGCGACCTTTACCGTGAGGGCAGGGAGCGCTGGCGCCGCTGAAAGCGGTTTCCGGAAGTTCTCTTCCGGAAACCGCACTGGTCAGCACGCTCTGGCCAGCGGCCTTCGCTTGTCAGCACTTCACCTTATCAGCTTGTTGGTTGCTGAGAGACTGGCTATTTGATGGCTTCCCGGATCACGCTGTAGTCATAGACGGCTACGACTGCCGCCAGCACGAACAGGAGTGTTGCGAGGATCAGGATGGCCCCTAGAGATCTGCTGGTCGAGATCCTGTGCACCTGTTTCAGGCCGGTCGTGTGCAGGTAGAAGCAGTAGAAAACGGCCAGAATGCCGGCCAGGGGTATCCAGGCTACCGCCACCGGGGCCGCTACTGCGTAGCACGAGACGCGCAAGGTGGCAGGCAGACCCTTCTGATCCCGTCCTGCGATAAGGCGGATAAAGGCGTGTAGGATGAGCATAGATGCGAAGAAGCCGGCGACGAACAATAGGGGCAACGCCACCAACGCTGTGAACACGAATATCGTCAGGACGTTGACGAACAGGCCCGCGTCCAATGAGCCGGTCGCCAGGGCGATCCCCACAGGCGCGGCGAGGAAAGTGAGGCTGGCGACCACGTTGATGACCGCTGTGATCGCCGAGCAGATCAGGAAGTAGAGTACGGGTGCCCCGAGCGGCCCATCCGGCGGTAATTCGTCGAAGAAGCGCTGCGGTGAGAAGAGCACGGCTCGCGTAGCAGAGAGCAAGGTTGTGAAGGGCTCGTTGATCTCGAATTCGCCAGCGGCCGCATCCGTTTCATGGGCCGTACTTTCTGGCCCCTCTCGCAACCCCAGAGTCCTACCTCTGCTCGTCGAGTCTTGCGGGCAGAAGTATACGACGAGGCCCAGGTGTTAGCCCGAAGTCCCGATCCTCTTCTCGACCTTCTCGACGTACAGATCCGGTCTGGCCTTGCGCTTCAGGCCGCTTGCTGACATGTAGCGGACCTTGCCGTAGACCTCGCGTTCGGTCCAGCCGCGGTCGTGCTGGCCGAAGATCCAGGCGACGTTGGCGAACGAGTTCGGGTCGCGGCCGTCGAGGAGACAGCTCGCGCCTTACGATCAATTCCTCGACGAAGGATTCGATGTTATCCTTCTTCGTCCTGGCTCTCCTTGCTGTGAGGGCGAGCTAGATCGGGGAGATCTGCCCGAAGTGCAGGTATTTACTCATGTGCGAGACGTCGTCCGTCTGCGCCTGGTTGCGATGCCCCGTGAGGCGTCGAAGCTCCCCTCGAGGAAGCGGCGGAACAGCTTGTTCGCCTCCGAGGTACCGCCCCTGTAAAGGTGGCTCAGCGCGCCCACGCTCCTGTCGAGGTCCATACCGCTGAGGGCTTTCTCGATGTCCGAGAGGTCGAGGCCCTCAGCCTTCCTGTGCAGCGACTGCTTCGAGATTTTCGTCGGTGTGAGCCCGACTAGGAAGTCGTGGAGGTATTCCCCGACCCTGGGTCTGAGAGTCCGCGCCGCTGTCTCTCGCTTTCCTGATGCGAGCCCCACGGGCACGACCACCTCGGACTCACCTGCGTCACGGGACACTCGGCCTCTCCGGCGACCCTCTTGCGCCACCTCTTCTGCGGGCGCATGTAACCGCGGTCCGTGACGATGAGAGAGGCGTCTTTGCCCGCCTCGAGGGCGAGGTCGTCAGAAGCACCCCTGCGGACGACCATCTTGATGCCGCGCTTTTCGAGGGCTTCCTGCACGTCCTACAGGCCCTCCAGCATGAAAGTGTAGTGGCGGAAGTTGGCCTCGGGGTAGTCGTCGGTATGCCCTAGCTCTTACAACTCGCTCGCTTGGCATCCATGCGGTCCTCCGCCCGGACGGCATGCAGGAACTAAAGGTTACGTACCAGTAGTGCCTTGGGGATGTCCACAGGCTCAATTGAGACGACTTGCGGGGCCCGAGAGAAGGCGAAGGGAAGGATAGTCACCACTTTTCCTATGTGAGTTGGGAGCGATCTCGGACGGGGCCTTCGGCCCGGTCCTCCTCGATTAGGCGCTCCACTTTCTGGACGTACTGCTCGGGCTTGGCCTTACGCTCGAGGCCGCCGCTCGACATGTAGCGGACCTTGCCATAGACATGCCGTTCTTTCCAACCCCGATCGTGCTGGCCAAAAACCCAGGCGACGTTAGCGAAGGAATTGGGGTCGCGGCCGTCCAGGAAGTACTTGTTGTTCAGGTAGAGCGTCGTCGAATAGGCTTCCTGGGGAGTCTCCATCCACTCCAGGATCTTCTTGCCCCAGTACATGCGCATGTGGTTGTGCATGTAGCCGGTGTAAATCATCTCTTTCATTGCCGCGTTCCAGTACTGGTCGTGCGTCTGGGCGCCCTCGAGCTGTTCGCTGGAGTAAACGTACTCGCGCGGGTCCTTCGTGTGCTCTTCGAGCGTCTCCTTGGCCCAGCCGGGGAGGTTGGAATAGGAGTCGTAGTCCGGGGTGTAGTGGCAGAAGTTCATCGAGAGCTCACGGCGCACGATCACCTCTTCGAGGTAAGAGTCCACGTCATCTTGTGGAGCGCCAGCCCCCCGGATCTTCAGTGCCACGTACACCGGGGAGATGTGCCCGTAGTGGAGATACTTGCTCATGTGCGAGACGTCGTCGGTCTGCGGTTGGTTGCGATGCACTACGTAGGTTTCAAATCTAGTCTCGATGAACTTATCAAGAACAGCCTTCGCCTCCGAAGTGCCGCCCTTATAAAGGCGGCTTACAGGCGAGACGCTCCTGTCAAGCTCCATACCATCGAGAATGGCGTCTATGTCGGCGAGGGCAAGGCCTTCTGCCTCCATGCCCAGGGAGGGTTGCTCGATCTCCGTAGGCTCGAGTTCGGAGAGAAAATCGTCCAGATGCCCCCGGATCTTCGGTCGGAGCGTGCGTGCAGCGTGTTCGCGTTTGGCGGAGGCGAGCTCGACCGGAACCACGACCTCGGTCTCCACCTGCGTGACAAGGCAGTCGGCCTCCAACGCCACCTTCTCGCGCCACTCTTTCTGCGGGCGCATGTAGCCCATATCGCAGACCATCATCGAAGCGCGCGTGCTGAACTCCAGCGCTACTTCGTCCGGCGAGCCGGGCTGGACCACAAACCTGATTCCGCGCCGTTGGAGGGCCCCTTCCACGTCCCTAAGACCCTCCAGCATGAACGCGTAGTGCCTAAGATTCGCCTCCGGGTAGTCAGCCGTCAGCCCGAACAGCACGAGAAGCCGCTGACCGATTTCGTTGGCCCTCTGCACGGCGTACTCCAGGGCGTAGTTATATTCGGCTCGCTGAGCCTCCTGCATCCAGTACAGGACGTAGTCGCCATCTTTAACGTCCTTCTCGTTCAGTTGACGGACGCGCTCTTGCTGGATCTTCTTCATTGCCGCCTTGCCTTTAGGGATACTTAACTCTCCATTTTGGGAACGTACCATCGCCGGTCGGACTACGCTGAGTTAGAGAACACTCTTCTACGCACCTCCGCGTGAGGTTTTGCCTCGGTCATTAGGCCAAGGAAAGGGTTAAGAACGAGCAGCGCCCACCCCGGACGCGCGGCGCCGGCGGAAGCGGCAGCCTCCGACCGACGTCACCCACGAGTGTGCTGATCGGCAATGGTGCTAAACTGCCTCGAACGAGTAAGACCCATCGAGTACCCAGGAAGCTGCCCATCTGCCCGACGACGGCTACCAAGACTCCCAAGCCTGCCGCGACCGCGCACCCATGACTGGCAGCACCCGTCCGCGATGGATCTGAGTGCCGGGGCAGTCGCGCTGCTCACCGTAGCCGGCTTCCTCGCCGGGGCGATCAATGCGGCTGCGGGCGGCGGCTCGCTCGTCACCTTTCCCGCACTGATCGCCGTGGGGTTCCCGCCGCTAATCGCCAATGTCACCAACAACATCGCCGTTGTCCCTGGCTACGTCACGGGCGCCTGGGGTTACCGCGAGAGACTGCGTGGCCAGGGGCGGCGGATCGTGCCGCTGGCGGCGGTTAGCGCGTTAGGTAGCATGATAGGAGTCGGGCTGATCCTGGTTAGCTCGCAAGGCGCCTTCGAGGATATCGTTCCCTTCTTAGTCCTCGCCGCCTGTGCGCTTCTGGCCGCCCGGCCGGCTATCGGGCGCCGGCTAGGCAAGCGTGCCGGCGCCCGCGAGCGTCCCGGCGTCGTTCCCCTGGTGGGACAGACGTTGGCGGCCGTCTACGGCGGCTACTTCGGCGCGGCCTTGGGCGTGGCCGTCCTCGCCCTCTTGGGTCTCTTCTTCGACGACGAGCTGCAGAAGCTAAACGCGCTCAAGGGGCTGCTCCAGCTGGTGATAGGCGTCGTGGCGGCGCTCGGTTTCACCCTGCTGACGCCCGTGGCCTGGGGCGCAGCGGCCATCGTAGGGCTGGCATCGCTGGTGGGAGGCGCGGTCGGGGCGCGCCTTGCCCAGCGGGTGAGCGATCGCGTGCTGCGCGGGGGAATCGTCGCCTACGGGGTTGCCGCTGCCATCTGGCTCTTCCTGCGGTGAGTATCCGGCGGCTACGCGCTTATCGATCTCCTGGTTCTCTGCGAAACCACGACGTACGTCCTTTCGGACCTCTCTCCGAAACCCCCGGCGTACTCGGCCACCGTCAGGCTTCTCCTGGGTACGGGGACTCCAGCGGTGCCGTTGTCGCGACCGGCTTCGCCTCGGTCGATGCCGGTCGCGACAACGGGACCGTCCTTCACAATTCAGCTCGATGCGGAAGACGCGGTGAGGGTAAGGCTCGTCGGTTAGCGGCTACCCCACCGTGAGACCCACGAGAAGGTAAAGGCACGGTGGGACGCCTACTGGGTCGATCTCTGTAGCGTCACCAAGGTAATGTCGTCCTCCTGTTCCCACTCCTCTCCGGTGAACGAGTGGAGTTCCTCCATCAGGACGTCCCTCAGCGCTCTCTCCTCCTCACCGTGCTGGGCAATGAGCGCCCTAAGTCTTGGGAAGCTGAACATCTCGCCTTCAGGGTTGTGAGCTTCCACTAACCCATCGCTGTAGAAAAGGACGCCCTCGCCAGTATCGAGTACCTTCTCCTTCTCCTCATAGCTCATCCCCGGCATAAGCCCTAAAGGCATCCCTCTGGCCCTCAGCTCCTCGCAGTCGCCACCATGCCACAAGTAGGGCAGGTCGTGGCCCGCATTGGCGTAGCGCAACGCGCCGCTCCTGGGGTCGAGAATGGCGTAAAAGCAGGTAACGAACATGCTGGGCGGTATGTAGGCTAGAAGCACATCGTTAACCTCTGCCAGTATACGCCCTGGCTCGGAACCTCCTCTTTGGGCCACGGCACGAAGGACGCTTTGGGTGTTGGCCATCATCAGCGCCGCCGGCACGCCATGGCCGGTGGCGTCACCAACGACCAATCCTAGCCGACCGTCTTCTAGCTCCAGAAAGTCATAGAAATCGCCACCCACCTCGCGGGCGGGACGATAGTAGGCTGCCACATCGTAGCCCGGAAGCCCAGGCACCGATTTCGGCAGGAGGGTTTGCTGGATGAGACGAGCGACTCGCAGCTCTTGTTCGATACGCTCCCTCTCCTGAGCCTCCTCCTGCTGCTTGGCCATGGCGCTCTTGAGTTGCTCGGTACGCTCTGCAACCCGATTTTCGAGGTCCTTGTTGAGCTGCCTGACCTCTTCTTCTTGCCGGCGCAACTCGCTCTGCGATCGCACCAGTTGATCATTTTTATGTTCCATCTCTAAATAGGTGCCTTGCAAACGGTTGTAGAGCCGCGCGTTCTCCACGATTGTGAGGATCTGCCGCAACAACACCAACCCGATTAGTAGCGTTCCTCCGAGGTAGACCCCGGCCGCCAACCTTCCGCTCCCGGCGGACGCGCGCCAAGCGTAGATTACAAGGACACCCACCGCAGGGACGAGGGCGTACGGTAGCAGCGAGCGCCACAGCTCCTGCCTGGCTACGGACGTCGTCGCGCGGGGCGTCTCCTCGGGAGCCGTCATCACCACCCCGCGCGGAACCATCCGCACGGCGAAGGTCCCCAATCCGATGAGCATGTATGCCACCGGCCAGCCCACATCGAGGATCGTACCCGTGACGTAGGTGTCGTTCAGCGTCTGGTAACCGTAGATGCTATCTAATACCACGACAAGGCCTAGGCCGAGCGCTAAGAGGTAGGCGGCGACTCTGAGGGCATGTTCACCGGGACGCAATGCGAGAATGAGCAGGCAGGCGATCAGCATTATATCGGCCAGTGGGTATGCCGCAGACACGGCTTTCGCCAGTATTGTCCCGGTCCCCTGCTGAATAACCGGCCCGAGGACGAAGTACCAGCTGAAGGTGAGGGCGGCGGTCATGACCATCAGGCCATCGAGCGCGACGCGCGCGCGGGAGGCGACCGGAATCGGGCGGGAGGGCAGCAGCAGGATGCCCAACAGAAAGAAAGGGTACTCCATCAGATAGCCCAAGTCGGCGATGGAGGGAAACGGGGGCACCTGGTTGAGCACCAGATCGTAAAATGTGAAGTACATCTGCCCCAAGACGTAGCAAAGGATGCCCATGCCGAGGAGGACGGGCGCTAGTCGCTGGCTCGTCATCGCCGCCGGTTGGTTGTCCGTTCGGGAGGCTCCCCGCCGCCACAACAATGCGAGAAGTCCACCAAAGCACAACGGTAACACGAGCAGCGGACCAACGAATCCCGCCACGTTCACCACGATTGCGGAGACGCGGTTACCAACCGGTTCGAAGAGCGCCCAGGCAAGGAGCAGGCCGTTGAACAGAAGGATCAGAGCAGCGGCACGCCGAAGACGGGCCGCCTCAGCGCCATTCTGTGGTGATCGCCCGTTACGTGTGGTGGCTGCTTTCATGTCGTTCTTGGGAGCATACCCTACCGTATGGGACCCATTACTAGCACTTCCTCGCTATCCTGTTTCTCGAAACCCACATCTCTCCCGCTCCCTGAGTTGGGGCAGGGTGCACCTTACCCATTTTGTCAGGTAACGACAGCAGCTTAACCTCAGTGAGTGGCATTCTGCAAACACCCTTCTGAGAATCCAAGACACGCGAAGTTCGTAGAGCGCCACATCGGGGCAGCTCGGTGAATGGGCTGCCAATGAACTCTACCTCCGCTGGCTCCCTAAGCCGTTGGGTAGGATCCGGTGGACGCCGTTGTCCCGACCGATCCCGTCTCGGCGAACGCCGATTGGGGCAAGGAATTAAGCGTCAACTTCACGCTTGCTCCGGTCTAAGCAAACTACAGAGAAATACCCTTTCACGAGCTTGGGTGAATGAGAATTGCTAGAGTCTCGGTTGGCCCTGCTAGCTCCCGCGTATCTCGATCTCGGCCTCTACCTCTACCGGCATCCCCAGCGGTAGCCCCGCCATGCCCACCGCAGAGCGCGCGTGGTCTCCTACCTCGGGTCCGTACAGCTCGAGGATCAGGTCCGAGTAACCATTGATCACATTTGGCTGCTGGTCGAAGCCGGGCGCGGAGTTCACCATTCCGAAGACGCGCAGCCACGCCGTAACACGGTCCAGGTCTCCCAAGGCGCGCTTGAGGCTGGCTAGCGCCGCCAACGCCGTAAGTCGCGCTGCCTCATATGCCTCTTCCTCGGAGACCTCCGCCCCCACCTTGCCGAACGGACCCGCGAAGGAGCCGTCGGGATTGAGGGGGACGTGGCCCGAGACGTAGGCTCTATCGCCGCGGACCCGCACCCACGAGAAGGGCAGTACCAACTCGGTCGGAGTCTTTGTCGGGCCCGGCAACGCGAGGCCGAGTTCCTCCAGCTTTGTTTCCATCTTCATCTCCTGCTCCCTTCTGCTCGTTGGAGCGGGATACCAGGAAAAAGCCGCCCCACGCATTTGGGGGCATACTACCCCAATGGGGTAAGGCCACATCTCTCAAGACGCTTGCATCTGCCATAGCCTGCCTAGCTAACCTCTGATAACGCTCATTACTCACATAGCAAAGGCAATCGTCGGCAAGAGCCGTTGTCGCAATCGTCTCCGTCTCGGTCGACGCCTATCGCGACAATGGCACTAGCCTTCCTAGTACGCCTCGACTCAGAGGGCGCGATGGAGTTGCGAATCGCCGCCTAGCAGCGGTCGCGAGGCCCGCGGGGAAGCGAGGGAGGATTAGCTAGGTAGGAGTAGCTTCCCCGCCCCGTGCGTACACTCGTCTTGCTACTAGTTGTATCCGTGACCTGGGGGCGTCACGCCGGGGATGAGGCCTGTGCTGGCGGCCGCCATGAAGAAGACCGCGGCAGTGCCCAAGACGACACTCGCCGCCCCAAGACGCCTCACACCAAGGAAGTAGCCCAAGACGCCCAGCGCTATCCCCACCGCCCCGGCGGACAGGTTCACGCTTGCGCCCAGGGTCGCGACGACAAAGCCGCCCGCACTCAAGAGCAGCCCAACGAGGCAGCAAATCCTGCCCAAAAACAGCTTCAGCAAGCCCTCGCGTCCATCTCCTTGAGTCGTTCTCTCCTGCATGTGCTCCTGCCTTTCTTCCGGCCCCTTCGTACTCGGGTCCGAATATCTTGTTCTCTTCTAGGGTGAGATCCAGGAAGCGATCCCGGTTTACGCTTGTCTTCTGCGCCCCATCGCTTCCTCTTAGGCACAGACTTCGTAAAGGTGTTGACGCTCTTCTAGAGAAGGTGGGCTAAGGCAAGCCCAGAGAACACCAAGATCACCAACACGCTCAACAGGCACCCGATGGGCACGACCTTCTTTTGTCCCTCCGAGCGTAGCCGTTGAAGCGTACCCTCCAACCACCAAAGACAGACCTCGTTGTTCGTGCTCAACAACATGCGTCCTCCCCTCATCTACGAGCAGCACCCGTCTCGGAGACACGGAGGTCCGGGGCGAGGAGCACGGACGCCGGTTGCTCTGGTGGCGCAGCGGCCATCGGTATGCCGTCGTCGTGCTCGCCGTTGGCGAACGCAGCCTCTTCCCTCGCTATCAACGCCCGGATGCGCTCGCACTCCTTCAACACCAACGCGAACCTGTCGATCTCTTCGTCCGTCATGGTGTCTGCTCCCTGTTCGCTCTGCCATCGTGTTGGTTCCAAGAACTCATCTTCCACGCACCCCTCGGGTGGATAAGGGGTACTAGCCTGTTCACGCGCTCTTCGAAGTCACGGGTGTCGGTGCGGCGGGGCGCCTAGGGTAGAACTCGGCTACTGCGGCTTCTACCGTCGGCACATCGTGGTAGCGGGCCACAGAGACTCGATGGTGGCCATCAACCACGAAGTAGCTATCCCCTATCTCGTAGAGCTCGACCGGCGGCAAGTCCTCGCCCCTCTGGAACGCTCGGTCTATGCGCTTCCACCT